>CACYDO010000029.1 GCA_902773165.1 uncultured Ruminococcus sp.
CACCCGTTGCAGGCGTTTGAATATTACAGAAATCACGGAGTAAAGAACGTTGTCTGTGAAAAGAAGCATATGGGCTCGCGCGCGGTTATCGTACTTTGCAAAAATGCAGAGAGTGCTGCAAAGCGGTTTCGCGTAACAGACGGCAGCAGAGGGATTATCTACACAAGAACAGGACGTCATTTCTTTGTGGACAGCAAAATTCAGAATGCAGTGCTTGACAGACTTGATACCGTTCTTACAAAAACCGGCTTCTGGGAGGCCTTCAAAACCGACTGGGTATGTTTTGATACGGAGCTTATGCCGTGGTCGGAGAAAGCGCAGGAGCTGCTTGAAAAGCAATACGCACCCGTCGGTCGTGCCGGACGAGATGGTCTGACTGCGGCGACAGAGGCGATAAGAAAGCTGTGTAAGCGTAAGAATGTGCAGTATGAATTACCGGAAGGCACTTCTGGGCAGAACTTTGACCCGACTGGGCTTTTAGCCGAATTCGAGCAGAAGAAGGAATCAATGGAAAGATACGTTGACGCCTACCGTGAATACTGCTGGACGGTGAATAGTGTGGACGATCTGAGAATTGCGCCCTTTCATATCCTCGCCGCAGAGGGTCAGACCTTCGGTTTCAAGCCTCACACATGGCATATGGAAACGATCAGAAAATACTGCACAGGTATCGACGATATCTTCATGGCTACCGATCATATCATCGTTGATGTAACGAGTGAGGAGAGCATACAAAGCGGTGTTTCGTGGTGGCTGAGCTTGACAGAAAGCGGCGGTGAAGGTATGGTAGTAAAGCCGGAGATCTTTACCACGAAGTACAATGGCAAGATCATACAGCCGGCAGTCAAGTGCAGAGGCAGGGAATATCTGCGTATTATCTACGGTCCCGAATACCTTATCCCCGAGAACTTAAAGCGTCTGAAAAGCCGTTCACTTTCAAGGAAGAGAAGCCTTGCACTCAGAGAGTTTTCACTTGGTATGGAGTCGCTTGACCGTTTTGTCTCAGATGAACCGCTTTACCGTGTTCATGAATGCGTGTTCGGTGTTCTTGCACTCGAAAGCGAGCCTGTTGACCCGAGATTGTAAAAAAGGAACTGATACTATGGAACTTGAAATTATAAAAGAAATAGATACAAAAGAGTACAGATGGTGCACCTCTGCCGTGCTGACAAAAGTATCGGGCGGCAGAGGAACACTTACAAGCGTATGGGAGGATAATGATATCTACGACACCTTCTACAATAAATCTGTGCTTATGCTGGGCGGCAAGCCCTTGATTCAAGGTGAATACCCTATGTGCGGAACATGTGAGGCTATGCTTGCACGGAGGTATGGAATTGAAAAAACAAATACGCCCGAGTTATCAGAAATCCTTTTGCCGCAGGCATGGCTTTGAGGAAAGACTATGCGAATACGACGGGTCGGGAATGCTCAAAATGATCAGGTGAACAAAAAGAAGCAGCTATGCTGTTCTTTTCTACGATAGCCAAAAACAAGAAAACCTTTGAAGCGATACTCGTGCTTGCAGTCACACTCGGAGCCATAGTGTCCACACCGTTTCTTATGGTCATGATGGAAAAATACAATGGGAGAACCGATATTGATATTCTTGATCTGCTGCGCTTGGAGCTTGCTCCTATGTTTAAATACGTTCTGCCGCTATGCGCTGTGTTATTTGTTTCAGGCGTACTTCTGAACATTTTTGTCGGCTCTGACCTGCTCGAAAGGAGGAACGGCTGATGTTCGGTCTGATTTATAAAGAGCTTGTCACACGGAAAAAACAGCTTCTTATCATGCCGCCGATCGCCGCTCTATTTACGATCATGGTGATCTCCGATGCGGCAACAAAGGATGAGTATATCGGCGTAATGCTCATGCTCGCGGCGGTGTGTATTATACTCGTTGCGGGAATGTTTGAGCAGGGCAGCTTTGAGAACGACGAAACAAAAATATGGCTATCGTTTATAGCGTCCTCCGAAGACGGCATCAGAAAGCAGATCGGCTCGAAATATCTGTTCAACCTGTTTTTGATGATATCGGTCTTTACGTATCTTGAACTGCTTTTTCAGCATGCAGCGGCTATGACCGGGATAAACGCAGATATGTTCTATATGGCGCTGCAGCTTATGATGTTTTTTCAAATGATCTACCGCGCAATCGAGTCGCCGTTTATGGTGGCTTTCGGCAGCAAGTACGGCAACAACATACGAATGATCGTTATGATTATTCTTGTTTTTGGATTCATCGTGTACGCTCTGTTCGGTGATTTGTCGATATTCGGTTCGACCGAGGAGCTGCTTCTGAGGGCTGAAAAGTTTCTGACTGACAACGGCTCTTATTTTATCCTGCTGACGCCTGCATTCTCATTCGCGCTCTACTATATTTCATTCGAGATATCTTGCAGACTCTATTTACACGGAGGCGAGTATTATGAAAAGTGATAAAATGACAAGCCGCCGTATCATAATTTTTCTTGCTTTATCATTTGCACCGCCGTGGGCGCTTTCCTTTATATATATGGCGAAGTATGGCAAAACGACAGACGGAGCTTTTTACGGTTTGCTTTGTTCGTTTGCTATGTTGGTTCCCGCTATCGCGAACATTCTGACGCGAGTTATAACAAAAGAGGGCTTTGACTGCTGCAAATTCAGCATGAAGTTCAAAGGCAATGTGTGTTATTTATTCATTGCTCTCTGCTTCCCGATAGTCTGCGGATATATAACGGCTTTGGCTTCGGCTGCTGTATTTATTCCTGAGTGTTCTGTGCTTGACATTGTCAAAAAGACGGATCATCTGCAAACGGCTGCGGTAGCTTTGTATGCTTGTGGTGTAAGCGCTTTAGGGATAATTCCCGGCTTCGGCGAGGAGTTCGGCTGGAGAGCGTATCTTACTCCGAAGCTTGAAGAGAAAATGCCGCTGCCGGCGGCAATAACTGTGAGCGGTATTATCTGGGGCTTGTGGCATGCTCCGCTGATCGTTTGCGGACACAATTTCGGCACTGATTACATCGGATATCCTTATGTCGGAATTGTGTTGATGTGTGTTTTCTGTGTATTTATGGCGCTGTTCCTGACAGCACTTGTTAAGGCAACAAATTCAGTAATTCCAGCAGCGCTTGGTCATATAGCATTTAATAACTGTATCGGCGCTGTACCCGGAACAATGTTTAATTATGTTGTGTCGGAGGATTTTACTCCCGGTAATTCACTTGTTTATCCTGCTGTTATGCTTGCCGTGACATCGGTTATGGCGCTGCTGACTGGTATACTGATATTAAGGCAACACCGAACAAAGCCGTAAGGCGGTCTTTGTGCGGTGTTGCCTCAGGTATCAGATCTGAGAACGGTTACCGGAGAGCTTTACGGCAGAAAACTCCGAAAGTGAATAATATTTCTTACAACTGTTGATATTATCCTTCTGTTTGTGTTAGAATGGAATCAGAATAAGCTGTATATAGTGTCTGCTTCAACCTCCTCGCTAAACCTCCAACACTCGATAAATAGTATCTTTTTAAGATATAATATGGTATAATAAGTGCAAGGAAAAACAACAAAACAGAGTAAAAAGCTTGCACTTGGAGGAAAGACGGATATGTATAAATTCGACAGGAATCATC
>CACYDO010000030.1 GCA_902773165.1 uncultured Ruminococcus sp.
TTCTCACAATGGTGTATCATGAAAAAGACCGATTTTTTCATATTACACTATTACTCCAAAACGCGAAGACCGGGTATGCACCCGGGGACCGTTCCGGGATAGTAATCTCAAAGCAGACTTGATCTCCGCGTCTTATGATTCACATAAACAACAAAACGCGGAGACCGGATATGCACCCTGGGGCCGTTCCGGGATAGTAATCTCAAAGCAAACTTGGTCTCCGCGTCTTATGATCCACATAAATAACAAAACGCGAAGACCGGGTATACACGCGGAGACCAATTCACCATCACATCAAAGCCGCCCGGAACTGCTTGTCGGCGCTTGCCGACCCGGCGGTTAGGATAGGACGCTTGCTAAAAACTGCTTTGCCTTATCTGTTTTCGGATTGCTGAAAATCTCCTCTGGAGTACCTGTTTCAAGTATTTTACCATCCGCCATAAATACTACGCGGTCGGCTACCTCTTTGGCAAATCCCATCTCATGAGTTACAACAGCCATCGTCATGCCCTCGCGCGCAAGATTTTTCATTACATCAAGAACCTCGCCTACCATTTCGGGGTCAAGCGCCGATGTCGGCTCGTCAAAAAGCATTACATCGGGCTGCATGCAAAGCGCTCTTACAATCGCTATTCTCTGCTTCTGACCGCCCGAAAGCTGCGATGGATACGCATCTGCCCTGTCGTCAAGCCCTACGCGCTTTAATAGCTCGTGCGCCTTCTTCTCGGCTTCTTCCTTACTCATTTTAAGGAGCTTCATGGGAGCGATCGTGATATTTTTCATGATCGTCATATGCGGAAACAGATTAAAATGCTGGAAAACCATTCCCATTTTCTGCCTGTGAACATTGATATCGACATGCTTATCAAGCATATTTACTCCCTCGAAGATAATCTCGCCGCTTGTCGGCATTTCGAGAAGATTGAGCGAGCGCAGAAACGTCGATTTACCCGATCCGGAAGGTCCGATAATAACAACGACTTCTCCCTTTTCAATATTCATGCTTACGCCGTCAAGTGCATGGAGAGAGCCGTAATGCTTCTCTAAGTTTCTCACCATAATGAGGCTTTCCGACATTGTGCCGCCCTCAGCTTCGACAGTGATCTCGGGCTTTAGCTCCTTTTGGCGTTCTTCCTTCGTTTCAGGCGCGGAAGATACGACTGCTTCTGCGGCGGATCCCGAGGAGTCTTTCTTCTCATTTTTCTCCTCTTTCTCCATATCGGCAGACTGATTTTTCTTTACTTCTTCGGGCTGAGCCGATTTCTTTTTCTTCTTAGTGCTCACTGTTTCTCAGCCTCCTTTCAAGGATAGATACAAGCTTCGTAAGTATCAGCACGATCACGAGATAGATCAGCGCAACGGCGATCAAAGGAAGGAACGCGTCAAAGGTACGTCCTCTGATAATGTCGCCGCCCTTAGTCAGATCCTGCAATGCAACGTAACCGGAAACTGACGTTTCCTTTAAAAGAACGATAAACTCGTTGCACAGTGCCGGCAGGATATTTTTAAACGCCTGCGGAAGAATTACGTACCACATCGTCTGCGGATAGTTAAAGCCGAGCGAACGTCCTGCTTCAAACTGACCGTTGTCGATCGACATTATTCCGGCTCTTACGATCTCTGCAACATAAGCGCCCGAGTTAATTCCGAACGCGCATATCGCAACGACTATTTCGTTTACGCCAAGCGGCGCAAGTATTACGAAGTATGTAATCAACAGCTGAACGACAACCGGAGTACCTCTGATAACGGTGAGATACAGCTTAGCCAGAACATTCAGGAAACGCAGCTTTCCGGTTTTGTCGTGAGTAGCTCTTATGGCGGCTACAAGAAATCCAAGAAGAACGCCGATAACGAGCGCCCCTGCGGTGATCTTCAAGGTTACGCCCAGACCGTTCCACAGAAATCTCCAGCGGTTATCGGTAATAAAATCATTGATAAAACGTTCCTTCAGGTTTAAGAACCATTCGGAAAGCGTTTTGACAGCGTAAACAGTCATAATTACCCCTCTACTCAATAAATTGGCAAAAAGGGCTGCACATGCAGCCCTAATAGCCTATATCCTCATTACTCGGCAGGAATATACTTCTCTACGATCTTGTCAAGCGAACCGTCTTCTTTAAGCTCGGAAAGAGCCTTGTTAATGGCTTCTGTAAGACCCTTATTATCCTTGCTTACAGCGATGGCATACTGCTCGTCTGCATAGCTTGTATCGAGGATCTTAAGACCATCGTTAGCAGCTACGAATGACTTTGCAGGCTCGTTGTCGATAATAACGGCGTCTACAACACCCGAAGCAAGAGCTGCAACTGCGTCGTTACCCTTGTTGTATCTCTTAACATTGCCCTCGCCGAGATCGTCTGTTGCATAGATATCGCCTGTTGTGTTCTCCTGAACGCCTACTGTCTTGCCTTCAAGGTCGTCGGCAGAAGCGATCTCGCTGTCTTCCTTAACGATGATAACCTGAACAGCCGTTGCATAGGAATCTGTAAAGTCGATCGTCTTAAGTCTGTCTTCCGTTACTGTCATGCCTGCCATACCGATATCAACAGCACCTGTCTGAACAGCGCCGATGATCGAACCGAACTCCATGTCCTTGATCTCAAGCTCAACACCAAGCTTATCTGCGATAAGAGCAGCTACCTCTGCGTCGATGCCGATGATCTGCTCGTTCTCGTAATACTCATACGGAGGGAACGAAGCGTTTGTAGCCATTGTGAGCTTACCTGCCGTCGCATATTTCGGTTCGCCTGCCGGCTCGTCCGTTGTTGCAGAATCGCCTGCTTCTGTTGCTGCCGACTGAGTATCGTTCTTACTTTCTGTTTCGCTGCTGCTGTTCTTGTCGCCGCAAGCTGCAAATGCCATAAGCATTGCACCTGCAAGAACAACTGCAAGGATCTTCTTAAATTTTGTCATTTTTCTTTCCTCCAGGATCTGCGCAAAATAATATTTTTCCTATGCGCATTATTAAAATTAGTCATTAAATAATAACACAACAATGCCGAGTAGTCAATAATATTATCAAGAATGTATTCAAATTTTAACTAATAATAATCGGAAAACCGCGTTTATCCGTCCGGCGATCGGCTTACTTTCACTGCAAGCTTAAACTGATGTTCGCATATATAAGAATATACGTAAACTCCAAAACGCGGCGACCAACTATTCTCTGCCGTAAGGTTCACCGGAATTGTCAGCGGCAACTCGCCGCCCAACAAACCGTCACAGCAAAGCCGCCCGGAACCGCCCCCGTGCGCCTTCCCGGTTAATTCTCCAAAAGCATTCTGTCGTTTGAAAGATTGGAGCCGCTGACCTCTCTGAACTTTGCAAGAAGCGTTTCAACTGTGAGCTTCTTCTTCTCCTCACCGCTGATATTAAGGATAACCTTGCCGTCATTCATCATTATCAGTCTGTTTCCGTGAGTGATAGCGTCGTTCATGTTATGAGTTACCATCAAAGCCGTGAGCTTATTTTCGGAGATGATCTTATCTGAAAGCTCCAGCACCTTTGCTGCTGTTTTCGGGTCAAGCGCAGCCGTATGCTCGTCAAGAAGAAGAACTCTCGGCTTTTTTATCGTCGCCATAAGAAGCGTTATTGCCTGGCGCTGACCGCCCGAAAGAAGGCCGACCTTAGCGGTCATTCTGTCCTCAAGGCCGAGATCGAACTGTTTAAGAAGCTCGCGGTATTTTTCGCGCTCTGCCTTCGTTACGCCCCACGCAAGACCTCTGCGCTTGCCGCGGCGAGCTGCGATGGCGAGATTTTCGTCGATACCCATGTCTGCAACGGTTCCCATTCTTGGATCCTGGAAAACTCTGCCTAGAAACGGTGCGCGTTTATGCTCGGGCATACCCGAAACGTCCTGTCCGTCGATCAGTATCATTCCGTTATCCACAGGCCATGTTCCGGCGATAGAATTGAGCATTGTAGACTTTCCTGCGCCGTTTCCTCCGATGACGGTACAGAAATCTCCGTCTTCAAGCTTCAGATTAACACCGCGCAGAGCCATTTTCTCGTTTATTGTGCCGGGATTGAACGTCTTATAAACATCTCTTATCTCAAGCATCCTTCTTCGCCTCCTTCACTTCGACCTTCATGTTCTTGCTGTTGCGCTTTGCTGCGCGCTTGAAGGAGTTCTTCGACATCTCCTTAAGATTCGGGAACGCAAGGAACAGCGCCACGATAACCGCGGTAAACAGCTTCGTATCGTCCGTAGGCATTTTCAGCCAAAGGACAATGCCCATTGCGATATAATAGAGAATACCGCCGACAACAACGAATACAAGCTTGATGATAAAGCTGCTCTTTTTGCGGAAGATAGCGTCGCCGATAACCATTCCGATAATAACGGCAGCAAGACCGATAACGATAGCGCCTCTGCCCATGTTAACGTCTGCAAAGCCCTGATACTGTGCAAAAAGTGAACCCGAAAGAGCTACCATACCGTTGGAGAGAGAAAGTGCAACTACCTTTGCCGTATTGATATTTATGCCCTGAGCCTTACTCATATCGGGGTTGCTGCCCGTTGCTCTGATCGTAGAGCCCATTTCAGTACCAAAATACCAGTACATAAGACCGATAACAACGGCTGCAAATACAAGACCGATCAGGATAGCCGCCTTGATATTGCTTGCGCTGAGAATAAGCTGATAATTTCTGTAGCTTACAGGCAGATTCGCCTTACCCATGATGTTGAGGTTGACGGAGTAAAGAGCGATCTGCGTTAAAATACCCGAAAGAATATCGGGGATACCAAGCTTTGTGTGGAGCAAGCCTGTTATAAGACCTGCAAGAAGGCCGGAAGCAAGCGCAACGATCGCGGCAAGCCACGCCGGAGAGCCGTTGATTATCATAACCGCAGTTACAGCGCCGCCTGTTGCAAACGAGCCATCTACCGTAAGATCTGCGAAATTAAGAAGTCTGAACGTGATAAAAAGACCGAGAGCCATAAGTCCCCAGATTATACCCTGAGCGATATTGCCGGGCAGCTGAGAAACGAACGTCATCGGATTTAATGACGAAAAATATTCAAGTATTGAACCCATTTATCCCACCGTTTTCTATGTATATTCCGTAATATGAAAA
>CACYDO010000031.1 GCA_902773165.1 uncultured Ruminococcus sp.
CCAATAACAGTTACGATGTGACCGAAGTATCAAGCGATTCGGAGTCGTCTGTAAAAAGATTCTATGAACTCGGAAAAGCCGAGGAGTATATCAGAGAAAGTCTTTTGAACCGCGACAAACGCATTAAATTTGAATATGTGTGCGATCTGGACATAAACCCCGAAATGGTCGATACAGACTGGGAAGAAGCAGGTATCGACTTTGAGGATCCCCAATACGGATTTCCCGAGATATTCGGCAATGAGTCTATGCGCAGGATCTGCCGCCACGATCCGAAGCTTCCGTTCGGCGGTGACTATATGGACGAAAGCACGAGCGTTGACTTTAATATTATTGCTGTTTCAAGCTGTCCGCAGGGCTACATTTATTCGTTTGACTGCCCCGTGAATTATTACGAATCAGACGAGCAGTTTGCGTTTGTTGACAGTAAGACCGATGAGATTATTGCACAGCTTGATCTTGACAGTAAAAGCGACTATGAAAAGATCGAGGCGATCTTCGCTTACATCACCTCGCACGTTGTATATGATTACGAACACCTTGATGATGAAGATTACAAGCTTCAGTACACCGCATATGCCGCGCTGCATGACGGTCAGTGCGTATGCGTCGGGTACTCGTCGCTTATGTACTGCATGATGCTCAAAGCCGGCATAGACTGTAGAATAATAGGCGGAGAAGGCGGTGCAATATACGGCGGCATCGGCGGCGTTGAGGGTCACGCATGGAATATTGTTCGTCTCGGAGATAAGTATTACAACTGCGACTCAACATGGGACAGCGGAAACGATCCGTGGTACTTTTTCTTGCTTGCCGACGACTCGTTCAACGATCATCCGTCAGACGGTCACGACAGATTTGACGATTGGAAATCAGAGGAATTCTACGAACAGTACCCGATGGCGACAGAAGATCACCCGTACCCCGATGATATCTCGGGCAAATGCGGAGACAATTTAACATGGACATATTCTAAAGGTACGCTTACTGTTTCGGGCAGCGGAGAAATGATCGAGTTTAAACCGGACGAAAATTTCAGAATGAATATACCGTGGCTTAACCTCCAGAACAACATAAGGAAGCTCATTATCGGCGAGGGAGTTACATCTGTGTCTGATTTTGCTTTCAGCGATTTTACGAATATAAAGTCGGTCGTACTTCCGTCAACGCTTAAAAAAATAGGAAACAATGCATTTAGCGGGTGTGAAGCGTTAAAAGCTCTTGTGATTCCCGATTCCGTAACAACACTGGGAAAATCCGCTTTTTGCAGCTGTTCCTCCTTGTCTTCCGTGAAGCTTTCGAGCAACACAAGAGAATTGCCTTCCGAGCTTTTTATGAGCTGTTATTCGCTAACCGAGATCAATATTCCCGAGGGCGTAGAACGCATTGGCGAAAATGCGTTCAGCACAGGCAACGGAAGCAGCGATAACGTACTTGGGCTGCAAAAGATCACTCTTCCATCATCGCTAAAGGCCATTGAAGCGCAGGCGTTTTCCGTTACATCATTTGAAACATTTACGATCCCCGACACTGTTGAAGAGATTGGCGGCGGCGCTTTTTCGGGTGCATTCAGATTAAGAGAGATCATCGTATCCGAAAGCAATCCGAACTTCTCTGTGATCGACGGCGTTCTTTACGACAAAAGCAGAAAAAAGCTTATCTCCTATCCCCTGGCAAAAAAGGACACCTCGTATACAGTTCCGCGCGGTGTTGAGATCATAGACGACAATGCGTTTTTAGAAGCTGTACATCTCAATTGCATAGTGCTGCCCGATACAGTTCGTTCCATCGGCAAGAACGCATTTAACGGAACAAGGATCACGTCTATCGTCCTGCCCGACAGGATCGAAGAGATCCCCGAGAGCGCCTTCAGCGGCACTCCGCTTACGAGCGTAGTTCTGCCCAAAGGTCTGAAAAGAATCGGTTGGCAGGCGTTCGCATGGACAGATCTACAAGCTGTCACGATTCCGAAAGACGTAACTGAGATAACATATTCTTTCGTTGACTGCGCTCAGACGACCGATGTGTATTGCTACGCTAACGCCGACGCGCTCAAATGGAATACCCCGGGCAGCGACACAGGAGGTTTTTTTACCGATTTTGCCGAGGAACAAAAAACGATCGTTCACGTCAAGTCAGATCAGCTTCAATCGTACATAAAAAAATTCGGAGATCTTGTAAACGCAAATTTCGTCGGCGATCTGACCGACGACGCTTCTGTGAGTAAGCTTAAACTCAGCGCACAGGAATTGTACATTGACCTGGGCAAAACGCAGGGGCTTGCTGCGATAGTTGTTCCCGACAATGCGATCAACAAAGATATTGTATGGAAAAGCAGCGACGAAACTGTAGCTTCCGTAAACGACATTGGCAACGTTACTGCGATATCCTGCGGTACTGCAACTATTACGGCAACTTCAAAGCAGGGCGGCTTCTCCGATTCCTGCGTAGTTACGGTTCAGGAAGAGCTGATACATCACAATTGGAAAATACCCACCTGTGAGGAAGGCGGCAATATCGAATACTGGTCAAGAGGAGACAGGATGTATGCCGATGAGGAGTGTACAGAAGAGATCGATCAAGCTATTATCGGCGCATTCGGTCATTCGTGGGACGAGCCTGCCTGGAACTGGGACAACGGACAAGTCACAGTAACCGTCACTTGTCAAAACGATACCTCGCACGTCAAGACAGTGGAAGCTAAGGTCTTCGCTGTTCCGAGTGATGACGACACCGTTACATTACGTGCATATGCAAATATTGATGGATTTGAGTTTTCCGATGAAAGAAAAGGTCCATTTGACTGCACGCCCGATACAGCCGATATGACCGATTCAGAAAATACACCCGACACACCTGACCCCGTCACACCTGATCCCGGCGTAACGTATCCTGATATAAACCGGTTTTGGGGTGATGCAAACAACGACGGCAATGTTGATTCCGCAGACGCACTCTCAGCACTGCGTATCAGCACCGGTCTTGACATTCCTGATATTAATACGATTATCATCTGCGACATTGACGGTGACCATGCGCTCACCTCGGCGGACGCACTTGCTATTCTTCGCTTCAGCGTAGGCTTTATTTTGACAACGCAGCGATCGGCACACCTGCCGGATAAAAACAAAAGACATGGTATTTCCGGTTATTTCTCATCGGCATACCGTGACGGTGCTGACAGTTCAGGTGAACTTTATTGTGGTAAATAATCGATTCCCGAGGGATAAAACAATCCTATCTTCCACATAAATTGCACGAACACGTTCTCGGACAGATGTCAGAAAAAATAAGAAATGGTGATATTATGAACGATTCCCAAAAAGCCGATAAGCGATTATACGTGTTAAGCGAGGAGAAACCGCTCAAGGCTGTAATTAAACTGGGCGTTCCGCTGATAGCCGGAATGTTCATCATGGTGCTTTATAATCTGACCGATACATTCTTTATCGGGTTTCTTAAAGACGATTATCAGCTCGCCGCCGTTAATTTTGCTTACCCTGTTATGATGGTCACAATTGCAATATCAAATATGATCGGAACAGGAGCATCGTCTCTCATAGCGCGAAGTCTTGGGGCAGGCGCAAAAGATAAAGCCGAACATACTGTTACATCCGCCATGGTTCTGACTGTTGTAAACAGCATTATAGTAACTGCTTTCGGATTGATATTTCTACCAAAAATAATCAGCGGACTCGGCGCAAAGTCAAATACTTACGAATTTACGAAGCAGTATGTGGGTGTTATCCTGGCAGGCAGTATTTTTACAATGGGCAGCTACACGCTGGGGCAGCTTTTGAGAAGTGAGGGTTCTGTAAAGAGATCCGTTGTGGGAATGGTCGTTGGAACCATTGTAAATATTGCTCTCGATCCGCTTCTTATCTTTACGTTTGGAATGCAGATCAAAGGCGCAGCTATCGCCACAATAGCCGGAAACGCCGTAAGCATGGCGGTTTCGCTCGGATTTTACGTGCGCTCAAAAGCTCTTCTTATGCC
>CACYDO010000032.1 GCA_902773165.1 uncultured Ruminococcus sp.
TTCAACAGACTGCGGCTCGTCGTTGTTTTCGCTCTGCATTGCCTGTTCGCTTGCTATACGTTCATTTTCAAGACGTTCGCTTTCAAGGCGTTCACTTTCAAGACGTTCGCTTTCAAGTCTCTCGCTCTCAAGACGTTCACTTTCAAGACGCTCGCTTTCAAGTCGTTCGCTCTCAGCGTTTTCACTTTCTATGCGCTCGCTTTCAAGGCGTTCGCTTTCAAGTCGTTCCTCTTCTTCAATGCGCTCCTGCTCGAGGCGTTCTTCCTCTTCGCGTGCAGCAGCTTCTGCGTCTTCGTTATTTTCTTCTTCGATAAGCTCGGACTTGATCTTTACCTTGCGGATATCCTTCTTGTCGATCTTGTAGTCGCCGTCATACCACGGAGTAAGACCTGCACGGCATGCCGTACCAAAGTCTGTAAGCTCCTTGCGCTCGCCGCCGTTTCTTGCGTAGTAGCACTGCGGCCACACAGCGTCGGGATTCAGCGCCGATTTGGTTATATCTACATCTGACTTCTCGCCGCGGCGGACTCTTCTTGCAACGATAACTGTTCTGAAATTCGTAAATTCATAGGAACAGGTGGAGAGTGTGAGAAGCTGATCGTTTTCATTTACGGTAACGCCCGTGTCGATAAGCGAACGCTCCATAACATTGTAAACGAAATCCATAAACTCGGTTTCATTCGGGAAATCTCCGCGCAGATAGTTGAAGAATTCGCCCTGCTCTACAAGGGTATTCGTTTTGAATACGGAGATTATCTTCCAATCGGCATCATACTCAGGCGTATCAAACTGAATAACGGGAGTGGAACGGTAGAAGTTGATGTCTGCATAGCTGAGAAGCTGATGGAAGACCTGACCGTTATCCATGTTGTGCCCGTGAAGAATAACGTTTTTGGAGTTGTAGCCCTTCTTGCAGCGGTAGTCGATGAAGATCGAACCATACTGCGACGGATTACCGAGGTAATCGCGGTGGAGATAATACTGAGAATAATCTCCGTCGCCCTTATGTTCAAGAACAGGGTAATCAATATACGTTGTTTTCGGGATATATATCCAGCCTACGATCTCGGGGTTGATTGCCTGGAGCTTTGCAAATCTGCTGGGCTTATCCTCGGGAACATCTGTGTCTTCGTTGATCTTAACTGGGTGAATGATCTCGCGCAGATCGTTGTAATTTTTCTCGACCTGAGCAGGCTCTATAAAGAGGAGCTTGCAGAGGATTATCGCAGTTATGATAAACGTGATCGTTGCGATCATAAGTACGATCTTTCTTACGACTTCAAGCGGCTTGTCGCCCTTTTGCGGAATGAAGTTCGCAATAAAGCCATTTTTCTTTGCAGGCTTGTCGGCGTCCTGAGCGATGTGGTAAATATCAAAATGGTCTGCAATATTTCCGCCCACCAGATAGCCCGTTGTAATTCCTCTTGCGGAGGTAGCCTTTTTTGCGCCTGCGATTATCATGTCTGAGGTGGGAACCTTTGTTAATGATTCCTTCGGCAAAGCAAGAACTATTTTGTTGTCGTATAGCATGAAGCAGCCTTCATATCCCTTGCCGAGATCGCCTGCCGACCATATTTCATAGATCGTTTTTTCGCTGCTGCTGTTATTATCGGACTCTTTCTTGCTTGAAGAAGCGGTTTCTTCTTCGTCATCATCTTCGTCGTCTGTTTCGATAACGGTATCCTCTTCGTCATCGGAATCAGGAGCGATTCCCTTGTGCTTCGGACAGAGCTTTTTGAAAAGCTTGACCGTATCGCAGTCGGCAGTGCCGTCGAGCGCATTTGCGATGATTATAAGCTGAATGCCTTCGTCAGTCGCGTAGCTTTGTCTGAGTGCTTCAAGAAGCTTTATGTTGTCGTCTTCCAGGTCCGTCTTATACAGAATTTCAATATCGGCTTCCTTAAGATGATTGGTTACTATATTCATCTTCTTGTCAAGCGATTTTGGATTGAAAGATTTATCTACTAATGAGTAAATTTCCGCTTTCAATGTGATACAAACCTCCTGTCGGTGAGGAAAGGGCGGAAAGCTCCGTCCGCTGTTCCTTATATAGAAATCATTTAATTGCAGTTATTGTTCGGGATAGATAACAGTAACCTTAGCGTTCCGGGCTGCCTCCTTGAGCATTTCGTCCCAGTCAACGGCAGACTCCGCTCTGCGAACCATATCGCGCTTCGGCTTTGTCCGCGGGTGCTTAGGTGTAAAGACTGTGCAGCAGTCCTCATAGGGGAGAAGCGACGTTTCGAACGTGTTGATCTTCTCGGCTATTGCCACTATCTCTTTTTTATCCATTCCGATAAGCGGTCGGAAAACGGGCATCGTTACCGTTTCGTCGGTGCAGCCGATCGCGCCTAACGTCTGACTTGCTACCTGACCAAGACTTTCGCCCGTTATCAGCGCCTGACACTCATGCTCTTCGGCGATCATCTGAGATACTCTCATCATCATTCTGCGCATGATGATCGTAAACAGATCTTCGGGGCAGCTGCGCTTGATCTCTTCCTGAATACGCGTAAACGGAACGGTGTACATCTCTATTCTGCCGGCGTAATCTGAAACGATCTGCAAAAGCGTTCTGACCTTTTCTTCGGCTCTGTCGCTCGTATACGGCGGGCTTGCAAAATGTACGGCAGTAAGCTCTACTCCGCGTTTTGCTATCATGTATGCCGCTACGGGACTGTCGATTCCGCCGCTTATAAGTATCGCTGCGCGTCCTGCGCTCGGTATCGGCAGACCGCCTGCGCCTTCGAGAGCGTCGGCGTGAATGTAAGCTGCCATGTCGCGTATTTCCACGGTAACGGTAACGTCGGGATTATGAACGTCTACGTTTATATCGGGGAAGCTGTCGGCGATAAAGCTGCCTACGATCTTAGAGATCTCGGGCGAGCCGTAGGGGAATTTCTTGTCTGAACGCTTAGATTCCACCTTGAACGAGCCTGCGTCTTCAAGAACGGGCGCAAGATACTCGATTGCAGCCTGCTTTATGGCTTCAATATCCTTTTCTACGGCGCATGCGCGGCAGTATGCAACTACGCCGAACACCTTTCCGATCTTGTCTGCGGCTTCGTCCATGTCGATATCATCGTCAAGAGGAGTGATCCTGACGGTAGACTGTGAAGCCCTGACCTCAAATGCACCTAACGGGTGAAGCTTTCTCCTGATGTTTTTTATCAGAAGATCTTCGAAATTTTTCCGGTTCAGTCCCTTTAAAACGACCTCGCCGAGCTTTGCAAGTATGATCTCTTTCATCTTTTCTTTATCCTTAAAAACTATATATTCAAACTCCGTTTAAACGGACTTTACAAGCGTCTGTACGCCTTCTTTTACGGCGTTTATCAGCACGTCGGCTTCTTCCGGTGTCGAATCGTGAGAAAAGCTTATCCGAAGCGCCGAATCGGCTCTTTTATCATTAAGTCCCATAGCGGTCAGCACATGGCTTTTTTTGCCCTTTGCACAGGCAGAGCCGCTGGAAACATAAATGTTCTTTTTTTCAAGAAAATGCAGCATCGTTTCGCTGCGTATCCCGACTGCCGAAACATTCAGAATGTAAGGCAGCGCGTCTTCGGGGGAATTGAGGACAACGCCATCTATGTCAAGCAGACCTCTCAGCGTTTGGCTGCGAAGATCACGGACATATTTTTCTCTTGCGGAAAGCTCGCTGATCTCGCTTACCGCTTCGGCAAATCCGCATATCAGCGGCAGCGGCTCTGTTCCAGGACGGAGCTTCCGCCCCTGTTCGCCGCCGTAAAACAGCGGCTTTATGTGAGTGCCCTTTTTAATGTAAAGAGCGCCGCAGCCTTTAGGTCCGTGTACCTTATGTGCAGATATCGTCATGAGGTCGCAGCCGATCGCCGATACCTTTATCGGCAGCTTGCCGTAAGCCTGAACGGCGTCGCAGTGAAAAAGCGCCGGGGCTTTTTTCTTTTTAATTATCCTCTGAACTAATTTTACAGGGAGGATAGAACCAACCTCGTTGTTAACGTACATCATGCTTACGAGTATCGTATTTTCGTCAATAGCTTCAAGCAGATCGTTCTGTGAAATATGTCCCTGCTCGTCGGGCTTGAGGAAAACGACCTCGAAGCCTTCGTCGCTAAGTGCGCGGCAGGTTTCATATACAGAGGAATGCTCGATCATCGTTGTAACGATCTTGTTTCCTCGTTTTTTTCTTGCATGGGCAGCGCCTGAAACGGCAAGATTGTTAGCTTCCGTTCCTCCGCTTGTAAAAATGATCTCGTTTTCCGTCGCGCCGATCGACGCAGCGATCACCTTACCGGCATTTTTCAGCTCATGCTCGGCTTCAAGCCCCATTGAGTGGAGAGACGACGGATTGCCGTAGGTGTTTAAGAAAATCTCGTTCATTTTTTCAGCTGCACGCATAGATACCTTTGTCGTTGCGCTGTTGTCAAGATATATCTCCAAAACTGCACCTCCGCCGATAAGTTGTTTTGTAAAACACCGAGATTAATTATACAACAAAAATGTTACAAAATAAAGCATAAAACAAACATTTTTTTAATTTTCCCAAAATGTTCTAAAATGCGAGATTTTATTTAATCTCAGAGTATATTATTTCACATTTTTGGAATAATAGCAATGTGCAAAACAAACAAAGTATTACTCATACAAAAAAATATTATGGAAAGAGGTAGCAAATGGAAATTTCTAAGAAGGAATACTCCGAGCTTACCCGTAAAAAATCGCCCGACAGCAAGCTGTTTGTCGACTGCTTGTGGGCATTTTTTGTGGGCGGACTTATCTGCGTTTTCGGTCAGATATTAACGGAAACTTACCTGAGAATGGGTGCGGGCGACCGCGACGCGCGCACATGGACGTCGATAACGCTTGTTTTCCTCGGCGTTTTGCTCACAGCGCTTGATATTTACGGAAAAATAGCAAAAAAAGCAGGCGCAGGAACTCTTGTACCGATAACAGGCTTTGCAAATTCCGTTGCTTCTCCGGCGATAGAGTTCAAATCGGAGGGCTACGTTCTCGGTCTGGGAGCAAAAATGTTTACTATCGCAGGACCGGTCATAGTTTACGGAACGCTTGCAGGCGCTGTTTACGGTCTGATACTTCTGCTCAGCAGAAGATGATCCGCGGATTTTCGGCGCACATACCGACAGGAAAACAATTATAAAATGGAGCGCAGGATTATCTTGCGCTCCATTATTATCACACGAAATCTTTTTTAGAGAATTAAAAACTAATGAACAAATTGTAATATTTTTTGAGTAATAAAATAAATAATGGTTTAACAATCTTTTTACACGTATTAGCAGCCTGAACGCAGAAGGGTATTCCTATTTTCCAAAATCATCAACGTCAAAATCCGGAGGAGCGTCTATTTCCTTGCCAATGTAGCCGCCGTTTTTTCGGCGCTGCTTGACGCATTCGGTCAGTAAATATTCTATCTGCCCGTTTACTGAGCGAAAATCGTCCTCCGCCCAAGAAGCAATGTCGTTGTACAGCTTCTCGGATAATCTGAGGGGTACTTGTTTTTTCGCAGCCATATCAATACAAGCTTCCCGAATTTACGATAGGCTGAGCGTCATGGTTGCCGCAAAGAACTACAAGAAGGTTAGACACCATTGCAGCCTTGCGCTCCTCGTCAAGCTCAACAACGCTCTTTTCGCTGAGCTGTTCAAGAGCCATTTCCACCATGCCCACTGCACCGTCTACTATGAGCTTTCTTGCGTCTACAACGGCTGAAGCCTGCTGTCTCTGAAGCATAGCGGCTGCGATCTCGGGAGCATAGGCAAGATATGTAATTCTTGCTTCGATGATCTCAATGCCGGCATTTTTAACCTTTTCCTGTATCTCGTCACGGATTCTCTGCGCTACGATCTCGCTTGAACCGCGAAGACTGCCTTCGTCTGCCTGTCCGTCGCCCGTTGTGTCAACGTTGGGCGCAACGTCGTAGGGGTAAAGTCTTACAATGTTTCTCAGCGCCGTGTCGCACTGCAAGGACAGATATTCCTTATAATTATCAACGTCAAAAACAGCCTTTGCTGTATCGACAACGCGCCATATTACAGCTATGCCGATCTCAATAGGATTGCCCAGACAGTCGTTGATCTTCTGCTTGTTGTTGTTCAGCGTCATCATTTTAAGGGAAATGCGCTTGTCCAAAGATGTACCTGTGTTCATTGTTACCGTATCGCCCTCGGATTTGAAGGTGAGTGCAGATCTGTTTTCGCCTCCAACGTCGCCGCTCTGTCTGAGCTTAGTGGAAGCAGCCGGATTGACGGCTGTGCAGAACGGATTCACCCAATAAAAGCCGTCGCCTTTAAGTGTACCTACGTATTTGCCGAAAAGAGTAAGCACAAGAGCCTCCTGCGGTTTCAGGACTTTAAGACCCATAAATAAGATCCAGCCCAATGACACCCATGTAATTCCGATCACGAGCAGCACGATCCCAAGCGTTGAGTCGGGCGTTCCGTCAGTAATAATACCGCCGGCAATTGTAGCAGCGATCGCAGCTATGTACGTTATTATGCTGAATATGAGCATTGCCATGCCGTTCTTTTTTTGAGAAATAACCTTTTCTTTCATAATATTTTCCTCCGTATCCTTTGGTTTTTGTATCACTCTATGTGATATCAAAATGATATCACAACAATATAAATTTGTCAATACTTTTTTTCAAATTTTTTTAATATACATATAGTATTCGACATATAAAATGTACTTTAGAGAGGAATCCGAAGGGGTGCAGGGGGGCGATCGGAAAGCCCCCTGCAGTCTGCCATGAATAAAGTAAAGGTAAATATGTAGTGTCGTTGACTATAGATATATGAACGGGAGGGGGATAGGGAAAACATTGCTGCCACTACTCCTCATTTTGGATCGTTATAGGCTGCCGCCTATAACCCAACTTTTTTGATTCTTTTACCTTCCGCCCTCTATCGCCGGGCGGCCGGGCGAGTGACTTTTTTTGCCGCCAAAAAAGTCACAAAAAAAACCGCCGAGCTGATTATAAAGCGTCGGCGGTTCTGAATTTCTGTTACAACTTATAAAGCGCAGTACAGCAGCGCTAAAATCACGCCCGAGTCTGCGTCTTCTTCGGTCAGGAGTATCAGCAGAAGGATAAGAAGCGCGCGCTCCTTGTCTTCAAAAAGAGAATCGAGCAGGTCTTTTTTCTGTGCAGTCGTTTCGGAGGATAGATTTTCGTGGGGTTCTTCGTGTACTGTTTTCGTTTCTTCGGCAGGAGGAGCTTTTTCGGTGTGTATAGTCGGCTGTTGGGAAGGGCTGCGCCGTCTGTACATGGCGCGCGCACTGTTTGCTGCTTCCTCCTGCATTCTCTGCATATCGGTCATGTGATCGGCTCCTCGGGTTTATTTCTGTGTTAAGAGGGTATAGCTCTGCAATTCTACAAAAAATCAAGCAGACCTTTTTCTTTAAGCAGGGGGATAATTTTGATTATCCTTATCAGCTTGATCGCCTGTTCAATGCGTGCCTGCCTTTCGGGGCTCAGAAACGGCTTTACTGCACGCAAAAGCCGCGTGGAATCGTCTTCGGCTTGCAGAGAACCGATCAGCGGCATGAATTTCATAACGGCAGGCAGCGCTTCTGCGGCAGCAGAGTTTTCGGGCTGCTTTGAAAACGAAGGCAGCGGCGCAGAGGCTTCGGGATTTGGCGCAGGCGCAGCTGACGGAGCAGCCGGCTGGGAGAAAAGTCCGCTTAAATTTCTGATCTGCTCCATCGCTTCGGGATTTGATAGAATTTCACCTATCTGAGCGGAAAGATCGCTCATTTTTTCTGCAGCCCTTTCAGGATAGCCTGCGCCTGCGGCGAGGAAAGCAGCCTTTTTGCGGCGGCTTCATCAGAGAGCAGCTTGCTGAGTTGTTCTGACTGCTGCGGAGTAAGCTTAGACATTATTTTCCCGATATCTCCGTTCTGGGCTGCCGTTTTCAGTTCCTCGGGCGACGCGCCTATCGCTTTGCCGGCCTTTCCTGCAAGCTCGTTTACGCTGCTTTGCGACGGCTGAGGTGTGTTCGGCATATTAGACATATTAGCTGTATTTCTCCTTCTGTTCGATCTGTTCATTATATTATCTCCCTTCATTGTTGCTGTTACATTTTCATACTATGCCGATTCGCGCAAATATATTACAAAGGTCAAAATTAATTCAAATAGACTTGCAATTGCACTGCGGTTTATTGTATAATTTTATATGCGTGCATACGCGCAAATAAATAAAAAGGAGCTGCGTCCCGAGTATGAAAAAATTTATGAAGATCGTAACGAGTTTGCTTCTTGTGCTGGTTATTTTAGCTGTTGTTCTTGCAGCGGCAGGACTTTACTATCTTACCAGCCATGAATATTCGCCTGCGGCAGCGGAAAACGTCGATATACACGGAGAATCGAATGAGTCCGTCAGCCCCGGAGATACAATAAAGATCATGACTTACAACATCGGCTATGCGATAAAGGACAGCTCGATGGATTACTATACAGACGGCGGAAGCTCTATAAAAAATGACAGCGTTTCTGCTGTAACGGCGAATTTTGACGGCATTTCTCAGATCAGCGCAAAGCAGGAAGCGGACGCAAGCTTGTTTCAGGAGGTTGACGTTGATTCTCAGCGTTCCTATTATATTGCGGAGGCAGGACTGCTTTCCTCTGCGTTTGAGGGAACGATGAGCGCGCTTGCGGCAGACCACCGCTGCGATTACGTTCCTTATCCGTTTACAAGTCCGATAGGTAAGGTCGATTCCGGTATGCTTTCTCTTACAAAATACAGCGTTGATAAGGGCGAGAGGATTGCGCTTGAAGAAAGCAGCTCATGGCCTGTCAGAACGTGGAGCAAAAAGCCTGCCATGCTTGTTGAGCGTATCAAGCTAAATGAATCAAAAAAAGAGCTTGTGCTTATAAATATTGATCTCGAAAAGTTTGACGAGCAGACGCGCACATCGCAGTACAAGACTTTGTGCGAGTATATGCAGCTTGAATACGCAAAGGGAAATTACGTCGTTGCAGGCGGCAGCTTTAATGCGCTCCTGCCGTCGGTAGACAAGAATAAGTATCCGGCAGACGAGGACGCTGAGTTTATCCCCACAGAGCTTTCTTCGGCTAATCTTATGGGCGGCTGGAAATACTGCACAGATGATTCTATTCCGACTATGCGCCTGATGAACGAGCCGTATGACGGCAAAGGTGAGAATACTCAGCTGTACGTTACTGACGGCTTTATTACATCGCCGAACACCGTTGTTCTCAATACCCAGACTATAGATACGGATTTTCTTTACAGCAATCACAACCCGGTCGTTACGGAGATAACGCTTGTGAACAGCTGATACTTATTATTCCGAGCACAGAGGAGGTGTCTGTCACGGATTGCTCTATCGTGTATTATATCGCCTACAAAACAGGCTATATTCAAAGAAGCCTTACAAAAAAATTCCGAACCATGACCGACATCACCGTAAAAAGCGGTTATGCCGCCGTTTCTGTTCAGGATCTCCAGCAGAAATTCCGCCGCGCTATGGCGGAATCGGAGCTTGTTATCGTTATCGGGGGGCTTTCGGCTTCCGGAGAAAGCAACGTGATGACGGCGCTTTCGGACTACTTTACAAGAGCAAGGCTTGACGTAAGCTCAAACAAGCGCGTTGTGAACGAAACGGGGGAGGACGGCTACCTGATCGCAACGGGCAAAAAATACGTTCTCGTGCTTCCTGACGACCCCGAAGCCGTCGGCAGAATGTTCGGAACTGAACTGCTGAAAAACATCAATACAAGCTCGGACGGCGAAGAAATAACCGAACCTGTGCGGAATCATACCGTTGTCTTTGCGCCCGAACCGGACGATGGACTTGACAGATTAAAAACGGATCGCCGCTTGAATCCCGTTACGATCATAGGTATAGTTATTACGTTAACGGTATGCGCGGCAGCGGCTATATGGATATTCGGGTTGTACAGATAAACCAGTCTGATAATATAAATATAACTAAATAACTAAAATCCCCCCCAAAGCGAATGAAGATAAATCTCGCTTTGGGGGGACTTTTTTTATTGCCAGACAATCAGCTTATCTGATCTGTCCGTTTCCTCTTATAATGAACTTCATAGACGTAAGCTCGTTAAGACCCATCGGGCCTCTTGCATGAAGCTTCTGCGTTGCTATGCCGATCTCTGCGCCAAGACCGAATTCTCCGCCGTCTGTAAAGCGCGTGGACGCGTTGACGTAAACGGCTGCGGAATCGACCTCGTCTGTAAACTTCTGTGCAGCGGCGTAGCTTTCCGTAACGATCGCTTCGCTGTGACCTGTGCTGTACTTAGCAATGTGAGAAATAGCGTCGTCTATCGTATCAACGATCTTTACAGCGAGAATGTAGTCGCCGTATTCCGTGTACCAGTCTTCCTCGGAAGCCGGTTCAACATCGCCGAGAATTGCCGCAGAGCGTTCGCAGCAGCGCAGTGTAACGTCCTTTTCGTCAAGCTTCGCTTTAATAACGGGAAGCGCTGCCTCTGCGATATCCTTGTGAACGAGGATAGTTTCTATTGCGTTGCACACGGACGGACGAGATGTTTTTGCGTTGTAGATGATCTGCGCTGCCATGTTGATATCTGCCGAGCTGTCAACGTAGACGTGGCAGTTTCCTGCGCCTGTTTCGATAACGGGAACTTTAGAGTTTTCAACTACCGCCTTTATCAGACCTGCGCCGCCGCGCGGAATGAGAACGTCAACGTACTTCGTAAGCTGCATAAGCTCTACGCTTGAAGCGCGGCTTGTGTCCTCAACGAGCGCGACGCAGTCCTTCGGAAGACCTGCGCTTTCTATCGCGCTGCGCATGATATCGGCGATACATTTGTTGGAGTTGATAGCCTCCTTGCCGCCGCGGAGAATAACGGCGTTGCCCGATTTCAGGCAGAGAGCCGCTGCGTCGCTCGTTACGTTCGGACGCGCTTCGTAAATGATGGCGATAACGCCGAGCGGTACTTTTACCTTTTCTATTTTAAGACCGTTCGGTCTTACTGTTCCGTCAAGAACCTTGCCCACGGGGTCGGGGAGAGCGGCTACCTGACGAACGCCGTCCGCCATTCCCTCAATACGGGCAGGAGTCAGCGTTAAGCGGTCGATAAGAGCCGCTCTTGTGCCGTTTTCACGAGCCGCCTCAAGATCGAGCGCGTTTGCCGAAACGATATTGTCTGTGTTTTCAATGAGTGCATCGGCAATGGCGAGAAGAGCCTTGTTTTTTAATTCTCCTGCCGTAAGCAGCGTGCGTGCCGCCGCCTTTGCGTTGATACCCATTTGTTCCAAAACTGACATTTTATTCACCTTTTTTCTATTATATTTTATCTTAAATCACTGTCTGCTGAGATGTATTAGTTTGGAGTTTTGAGTTTGGAGTGTTGAGAGTGGAGTTCTTTTATTATCTCTGTTTCTAATTTAATCTTTGAGCAAATGTTTACTGTATGTATAATAAAGCCGACCTCCGGCGCGGAGACCAACCGACTATTGCAAAAAGCTCATCGGAACTGCCTGCGGCCGCTTGGCCGTGCTTTAAACAGCGTACCCAGCTTTTGCCCCTCTAAGAAGTGGTAAAGGCGCTTCGGGTTTTCGCCGTTCATCACGCAAACGTCGATCCCGGCTTCGGTCGCCATCTCCGCTGCGATTATCTTTGTGCGCATTCCGCCCGTTCCGCGGCTGGAGCCTGTTCCGCCTGCCATGGTGCGTATCTCGTCTGTGATCTCGTCTACCTCGTCGATCTTCTCAGCGTTGGGGTCTTCACGCGGATTTGTCGTGTAGAGTCCGTCGATATCGGTGAGAAGTATGAGCAGATCGGCGTTTACGATCGTTGCGACCATCGCGGAAAGACGGTCGTTATCGCCGATATTTTCGCCGTCAAGCTCGTCGATAGCGACTGTATCGTTTTCGTTTACGATCGGGATTATTCCCATATCAAGCAGCGCGTTAACTGTATTCTGAACGTTCTGCCTTTTGTAGTCGGTATCCATTGCGAATTTTGTAAGAAGCACCTGCGCGACGTTGTGGTTGTACTCGCCGAAAAACTTATCGTAAATGAACATCAGCTCGCACTGACCGACAGCGGCTACTGCCTGCTTGTCCTTGTTCTCCTTCGGGCGGTGTTTAAGACCGAGCTTGCCCACGCCTACGCCGAGAGCGCCCGACGATACGAGAATGATCTCTTTGCCGGAGTTCGCAAGATCACAGAGAACCTTTACGAGATTTTCAACGCGGCGAAGATTCAGTCTGCCGCCCTTGTGTGTCAGAGTAGACGTACCTACCTTGACAACGATTCGTTTTGCATTATCCAAATCCATTTCTTTTCTTTCCTCTTTTCCTTTACTATGCAAAGCAAAAATAATCTTTAAAAGCAAGATCACGTTTTTTCTATGATATAGTACATATTCTCAAAAGACCAAAACGCGGAAATCAATTTCCCGTTATTATAGTTTCAGTCCGTCACAAGTCGAAATAAATTCCTCGACCTGCTTGTAGATCACATCGACGCCGCCCTCGTCAACGCTCTCTATGTTCAGCGGCATGATCGGGTCGTGAACACTCAGCCTGAGCAGGAACCAGCCGTTTCCGTGAGCCTTGTCAAGAGATACTCTTACTCCCTCGCGGCTGTCGTCCGCAAGCGTCCAGCCCTCCTGCGTCAGCGCATATTCGTTGAGCTTTTCGATGACGCTTTCGCCGTATGCGCGAAAATTATGTTCCTTGATCTTGTATCGAACCTCACGCTCCTCTTTTGCTTCTTTAAGCTCTGCGGTGAAGTCTTCAAGCGTTTTTCCCTCGCGGCGAAGCTGTGCAGCTTTTATGATGATCTTCGTGCAGAGATATGCGCCGTCGTCAAGAAAATAATTCTCTCTCATCGCCGCATGACCCGATGTTTCAATGGCAAGAGGACAGTTTATCCCCTCGTTGTTCAGACGAATAGCCTCGTTGATAACGTTTTTGTATCCTCTTTTGAAGCGGTGGTGCTTGCCGCCGAGCGTTTTTTCGATGAATTCCTTTAGTCCGTCAGATGTGATCGAATCGGTGACGATAGTTCCGCCCTCGTTTCCTTCGAGCGCGATAGCAGAGGCTACTGCGACAAGTCTGTTGCGGTTGATCTCGTTGCCCTTGCTGTCAACAGCGCCGCCGCGGTCAACGTCAGTGTCGAAGATAACGCCGAGGTCTGAGCCGCTTTCAAGAACAGCTTCGCAGACCGACTTCATTGCTTCGGCGTTTTCCGGATTGGGAACGTGATTCGGGAACATTCCGTCAGGGTCAAGGTAGCGGCTGCCCGAGGTATCCGCGCCTAAGGGTGCAAGAACCTTTTCAGCATAAAATCCGCCTGCGCCGTTGCCTGCGTCTACGGCGATCCTGAAGCCTTTAAGAGGGTGATCGTAGTCCTCTGCGTTAACGCCTTTTTTTATCTGCTCGCGAAGTCTTGCAGAGTAATCGGACATATAATCTACCTGACTGATCTTACCGGGAGCGCTTTCGGGCAGCGCGCTGTGATCGCCGTTTTCGAAAAGCTCCGAAAGCTTCTGTGAAATTGTCAGAAGCTCAGTGATATCCTCGCTTTCCAGTCCGCCGTCACGAGTGAAAAATTTAAGACCGTTTCGGTTGAACGGGTGATGACTTGCCGTGATCTGCACAGCACCGTCACAGTCGAGGTCAACAGTCGTCATGAACATCGACGGGGTAGAAGCAAGACCGCAGTCGAGAACGTTTACGCCGCAGCCCGAGAGAGCATTTGTAACGACTCCGGCTATTGCAGGACCGGAGATCCTGGAATCTCTGCCGACCGAAACAGTCAGCTTATCGGGATCTTTGTCTGTTTTGCGTGAGAGCCAGAGCACGAACGCCTGAGTGATCGTTTCGCAGATATCAAGCGTAAGGTTAACGTTTTCGCCCTCAACGCCTTCAACTGCCACGCCGCGTATATCGGTGCCGCTTTTCAGGCAGCTCCATTTTTCTTCAAGAACAATTGCCATGGTGATTTCTCCTTGATCGTAATTTTTTTGATTCATATTGCGGATATAATCGGATAAATTTGGTTATAATATTCGGGCAAGTGCCCGAAGACAGTTCCGCTGAGCTTTGCTGCGGCGGTTAATTGGCTGCCGCGCCGCCAGACGGTTTTCTTCTTAATTAATGTCGATTTTTAACTAATATTTTAGTCCACTCTTTCCTATTATACATTATAAACTGTAAAATGTCGATAAGCAAAAAGCAAAAAATAGAAAAATAAAAAAATCAAATATAGTAAATTTGGAGCGTAAATGTAAATGATAGGAAAAATACTAATTAAGCATTACGCATTACGCATTCCTGATTCCCCCAAAGCGAGGTCATTATGAACGAATTAATAGAGCTTAACGCCGTGAATAAATACTACGGTACAGAAAAAAACAGACTTCATGTCTTAAAAGAAATTTCCTTTACAATAAAAAAAGGCGAGCTTGTCGCGATAACAGGCTCGTCCGGCTCGGGAAAATCAACCTTGATGAATATTCTCGGCTGCCTTGATACCCCAGACAGCGGAGTGTACCGTATAAACGGAAAAAATGCGGCGGCACTCAGCGAACGCAGCCGCGCGGCAATTCGCAACCGCGAGATCGGCTTCGTCTTTCAGGGCTTTAACCTTATCCCTGCTCTGACTGCGGAGGAGAACGTTCAGCTTCCCCTGATTTACAGGAATATGCCGCAAAGCAAAAGGCGCGAGCTTTCACGCAAGGCTCTTGCTATGGTCGGACTTTCTCACAGAATGGATCATAAGCCCTATGAGCTTTCCGGCGGTCAGCAGCAGCGCGTTGCAATTGCCCGTGCGATTGCCGCAAAGCCGCCGATGATACTTGCTGATGAGCCTACAGGAAACCTTGACCCTGCGTCGGGCAAAATGGTTCTTGAAGCGCTGATAAGGCTTAACGAAACAGGCAGAACGGTTATCCTGATTACTCATGATCCGAATATCGCTGCTGCCGCAGGGCGCAGGATCAGAATTTATGACGGCAGGGTAGTGTGACACGGAAATCAAGTTTTGTAAGCACAGCTAAAGTTTTTGTCAAACTTTTTTCAAAAAGTTTGCGGGGTTTGGGGCAGCGCCCCATAAAAGTTGGTATATGTGGAGTAAAATAAACAAAGAAAAACAACGCGCAGCGCACTAAAATATAACTATATACCAAATAAAGCAGGCACGAGGCGTAGCCAATGTGCCGGACGGAGAAACGAAATATTACAAACTTTTAAAAATTGATTTCCGTGGTCGTGTGATGTGATGTCATACGACCACGGGAATATCTGTGAAATTTTTCACAGCGCAGCTGCATTCCGCTTCACCGAATCCGTATGCGGCGTGAATGAAATCTACGCCTGCTTCACCTGCTGCCTGGCAGTCCATTATCGTGTCGCCAATGTACACAGGGCGTTCAAGACCTCTGCGGTCTGCAAGCAGGCGTATGTTTTCGCCCTTCGACTTGCCCGTTCTTCCGGCGCATTCGTCGTCTTCAAAATATTTTTTCAGACCGTGTGCGCGGTAAAATGCGTTGATGTAGCCTTCCTGACAGTTCGATACGATAAACAGCCTGTGCGTTTGTTTCAGCTTTTTCAGCGTTTCTTCTACGCCGTCATACAGGATTCCGCCGTGCTCTGCAAGATAGTCTTGCTCCGTTTCTACGCAGGTTTGTTTGATCTGTCTGCGCTGTTCGGGCGTTGCCTGGGGTATCACTCTGTCAAATATCTGCTCTATTCTCAGCCCCATGCAGCGGCTGAGTTCTTTGTAATTCATTGTCGGCGCGATACCGGCCTTCTCCAGCGCGTTGTTCCATATCGCAACGACGCATTCCACCGAATCCCAAAGCGTTCCGTCAAGATCAAATATTATTCCGTCATATTTCTGCATGTTTATGTGATCTCCTTAATTCCTATTTAATGATTACATTATATTAATAATTGTAAAGTGTTTGTACATTTTGTTGAATTTCTACAAATGAGTCTCTGCCTGCCACATGGTATATTTTAGCACTTTTCATCAAATTTATCAACCGCAATACGCAAGTTAATAAAATTTCACACAATTATCATAAAAAGCATTACATAGAATACAAATAACTGTTGTAAAATAGACACAGAAAAAAGTGGGGGAGTGTTTTCCGAATATTACGCTCGCCGGCTGTTGACAAACTATATTGGCAAAATGCACAAAGAAATCCCTGAAAGTTTGGAGGTCGATAATGAGCGTTAATTCTTTTAAAGAATTAACATAAAACGGTATTTTACTATAATTTAAGAGAGAATATGCGTAAAGCAAAAAAAAACGCCCGGCACTGTCGGGCAGACAACCGCATTAAAAGGAGGAAATGCACCATGATTATCAGAAAAAACAAGGTCGCAGGCAGGGTTATGGCAGTATTACTTGTACTTACGCTGCTTTTTGCCGCTAACTGCACCGTGCTGAGCGCGTCCGCCGACACACTTGGCAAAACATTGTACGTAAAGACATCTCAGACAACTACTCCGTACCTTTATTACTGGGTAGACGGCGGCAGCAAAAATCCCTCATGGCCTGGCGTTGCTATGACTTCCGAGGGCGGCGACCTTTATTCGGTTGATATCGCTTATGATATCGGCGAACTCACAGGTATTATTGTAAACAGAGATAACGGCGGCAGTGACGGCAGCAAGCTCACAGGCGACGTTAAGGACATCACAGGCAACCTCTTCGACGTAGAGGCAGGCGCATGGTCGATGAACGACCCCAGCTCCATCAAGATCACAAGCTTCGGCGCAGATCTCCAGGGTCCGCAGTACGTAGGCAGCAAGATCACTCTCTCTATGGCAGCTGAGGGCGGCGACGGCAATCTCCAGTACAAGATCGCTGTAAACGGTAAGGCTCTTTCCGATTTCTCCGCAAAAACAAGCGCAGCATGGGAGCCGGCAGCAGCAGGCGATTACACGATCACATTCGAAGTTAAGGACGGCGCAGGCGAGACAAACAGCAGAGAAGTTTCCTACACTATCCTTTCTGTTGACGACGCAGAAGATCCTATCTTCCTCAGCGCAACTCCTGCAAACGGTGCTCAGATCAAGACAAAGTCCGCAGTTACTGTTGACGTTAAGGGCGCAGGCGGTCACGTTAACAACGATATCCTCTTCTACAAGACAGAGATCGTTGACCCGAACGGCGAGGTTGTTAATACAACATACTATCAGACAGGCAGCAAGCTCACCTTCACACCCGATCTGATGGGCGAATATACAGTTAATATGTATATCCAGAACAACACTGACAAGAACACAACTACAATGGCTACTTACACATACGTAAGCACAGATAAGGTCATCGAGGAGTCTGATACAGATTCTGAGGAGATCAAGCAGTCCGATACAGATTCCGAGGAGATCAA
>CACYDO010000033.1 GCA_902773165.1 uncultured Ruminococcus sp.
CAAGTATGCGTGACAATTCCGGCAAAAGCTCGGCGTCAGGCGTACCGCCTCTTTCCCAACGAGATACCGCTTTAATGTGACGGATAATTGGTTTCCGCGTTTTGGGTTGACTACTAATATTTTACACTTACGCAAGCAGGCGCTCACATATTTTTCAATTTGTGGTTTGCGTCCGCGTACGATAACAGCCTTTTTAAAAAAATGTTTAGTCTGTCTAAAAAGCACCTCTTCAATGTCCAATATTAGTATACCACTTCATCTTGAATACTATTTATTCTTTTTGCGCATAATTATGACCCCGTATTCAATAAGAATATGGGGTTTATCTACAAGCTGAGGGCTGCCATTCGACAGCCCCCATTGTTTTATTATAGCTGATTTATTGGTTCCTCATAGGGGAGTATAGATATCTCCAGATTTCCGTTTTTCGTTCTTAGTTCGTCGATAAATGCCTTTTCCTCTGCGAGATCGTTCATTATTATCTTGTAGGATAATCTGAACATCGAACCCATGGCTGTTGTCTTTACACCTGTGCTTTCAATGCTCTTAAGGTAGCGGCTGAATATCTCATCAAATGCGCCTGTGTATTCGAGTGATTCAGGTATTGTGATTTTAAGCGTCTTTTCGCTGTATGCTCCTCCATGCTCGAAGATGGGCAGCGAGGAAAGTCCGAGATATACTACCGAAAGTCCGAGAAGAATAATTACGCCGTAGCCAACGTATCCCATGCCGAATGCAATGCCCGAAGCCATTGCTATGAGAATTGCTGCAAGCTCCTCTGCGCTGCCCTGTGCGGAACGGAAGCGGATAAGTCCGAAAGCACCGCCTATTGCAACGCCTGCGCCAATGTTTCCGTTAACAAAGGTGATAACAGCTGCAACAACGAACGGAAGGATAGCTGCAACGATGAAGAAACGCTTTTTTGAGTGTACCTTGAAGGACATTATCCACGAGAAGATAAGACCTGAAACAAGCGCTGCGCCTGCCATGATGAAGAATTGTGTACCTGTAACCGGAGTAGAATATAAAGTTTCAAACATATTTAACATTCCTTTCGTAATTGGGATTATGGTCGTTGTAATGATCGTTCTGATGATCTGAATAGTGGTTGTTGTAGTGAGTTTTATTATGATCTCATGCAGTTAATGCCGGGCGTGTAAGGGGGATAAGCTTTCTGCCTTCTGTCTGTGCAGCCGGTGCAGTAACGCTTCTCCTTTGTGCGGAGGCTGTTCTTCCTTCTGTAACGATCTGCTTGTATGCTGCGCCGTATTTCGAAAAGCTGCTTTTGTAGATCTTTCCTTCCGAGAGAATGTCTGTCAGCCAAAGCGGCATTGCCTGCTGAACTTTTATCTCAAGTATCGTGTATCCTTCGGGTAATAGCGATGTGCCTTCCATTGAGTGTGTGAGTGTGAGATCGTCAAGTCTGTATCTCGGATTCTGGTCGATAGTAAGACGAATATCTCCGTCGGGCTGAAAATATGCCGTTCTGTCGTAGATTATAAGGCAGGCAGGGGAGAGTTCCTCGTAATGATCGCGGAAGGAAGCGATTTCCTTGTCGATCTGACCGCCGCCGAAGCTGTCGCGCTCTTTGCCGAAAAACTCATCTACTGTCGGAAGAGTTGCCTGTACGCGTCTTTTGTAAACAATACCGTAGGCTTTTCTTTTTAATTCCAGATAAACCGGAGAATCTTCCGAAGCAAGACCATAAGAGCGAAGACGTACTTTCTCTTTGAAGGACGGCGCGTCGATCGAAGCGCGGATAAGGCGGTAGTCCGGAGTGTCGTAGTAAAGCGATGCTATCGAGCAAAGTCCGTATTGGTCAACTTCCATGCGCCCCTTTATCTGATCTTTGAAAAATTCTGTTTGTTCGGGGCTGAGGATATATTTCAGCTCATATCTTTGCATTACGGCAATTGGTTTTGAGGTGGCTGGCTTCTTTGCCTTGTTGTCGATGATGTGCAGCTTGGAGCTTGCATTCGTTGATGTTCTTGTCATAATGAACACCGTCCTTTCCTCAGCTTTTTGCTGTGCTTTGTTTGATTACATCTATATCATACAGCCTCAAACTTAAAACTTCTTTAAAAAATCCGGAAATTTAAAAATAAAATTATTAAAAATTTGTGAATTATAAAATTTTAAGAAATCTATACCGGCATATTCTTGTAAAGGAAGTTTCCTATATTATAATGAAAATGTAAAACTATTCATTAGTATTTTGCTGTCAATGCCAAAATAAAATATGTCATTTTTTCAAAAATACGCATAAAATGATGGGGACAGAGTAAAAAAATTCAAAATTTATCAAAAAAATACGAAAAAAAACTTTACAAATAATTGTAATATCAGACGAAATGTGGTATAATACTAATAAGTAGCGGCGTACAGCCACAATTGTTCGCCATGGGAATACTGCATGGATTTACGCTTTGCCATGTAGATAAGGATATTCTTCAAGGAGATGTGTTTTTATGGAAAATAGTATTAAGTCGCTTTACGAGAAATGGCTAAGCTGTGCCGTTGACGACGAAAGCCTTATTGCTGAGCTTAAAGGCGTTGAAGGAAATGAAGAGGAGATCTTCGACCGCTTCTACCGCAGCCTTGAGTTCGGTACGGCAGGTCTTCGCGGAGTTCTCGGCGCAGGCACAAACAGAATGAACATTTATAACGTAAGAGTTGCAACTCAGGGTCTTGCTAATTATCTGCTTAAAAATTATGAGAAATCCTCTGTTTCAATTTCTTATGATTCCAGAATCAACTCTACGCTTTTCGCTGATGAAGCGGCAAGAGTTCTTGCGGCAAACGGGATAAAGGTTTATCTTTCAAAGGAGCTTCAGCCCACTCCTGTCGTATCCTATGCTGTCAGATATTTTAAGAGCCATGCCGGTATTATGGTAACGGCGAGCCATAATCCTTCAAAGTATAACGGCTATAAGTGCTACGGCGAAGATGGCTGTCAGATGACAGATGTTGCCGCAGGCGAGGTTTATAACGAGATCACTAAGCTTGATTGCTTTACCGACGTTAAGCTTGCAGACTTTGACGAAGCTTTGAAAAGCGGTATGATCGAGTACATAGGCGATGAGTTCTATGAGTCTTATTTGCAGAAGGTAGAGGAGCAGTCCATAAGAAAGGGCGTTTGTGAAGGCTCTGACTTAAAGGTTGTTTATACTCCTCTCAACGGTGCAGGAAACAAGCTCGTTCGCAGGATCCTTGACAGAACAGGTGTTAAGGACGTTCATATCGTGGCTTCTCAGGAAATGCCTGATGGCAATTTCCCGACTTGTCCTTATCCTAATCCCGAGATCAAAGAGGCTCTTGAAGAGGGTCTGAAGCTTTGTAATGAGGTAAAACCCGATCTTCTTCTTGCAACAGACCCCGACAGCGACAGAGTTGGTATAGCTATTCCCGATGGCGACGGTTATCGCCTTGTTACAGGCAACGAAACGGGTATTATGCTTACCGATTATATCCTCAAAAGCCGTATCGAGCTTGGTACTCTGCCGAATGATCCCGTTATGGTCAAAACGGTTGTTACAAGCGTGCTTGTAGACAGAGTTGCTGCACATTACGGCGTTGAGGTCAAAAATGTACTTACAGGCTTTAAGTATATCGGCGAACAGATCCTTCATCTTGAAGAGAAGGGCGAGGAGTACAGATATGTGTTTGGCTTTGAAGAGAGCTACGGATATCTTGCAGGTTCTTACGTAAGAGATAAGGACGCTGTTGTAGCTTCTATGCTTATTGCCGAGATGGCTGCTTATTACAAAAAGCAGGGTAAGTCGCTCGTAGATGTTCTCAACAGTCTTTACAGTGAATACGGCTTCTATAAGAATATCACTCTCAGCTTCGAATTTGACGGCGCTTCCGGCATGGAGAAGATGAAGAATATCATGGATAAGCTCAGAAATTATGATTCCGACGAAATGGCTGGCTATAAGATCACACGCCGCGCAGATTATTTGCTCCAGTACGACAAAAACTGCGAAACAGGCGAGCAGACAAAGATCGACCTGCCTAAGTCTAACGTGCTTTCGTTCTTCCTTGAGGGCGGCAATGCGATCATCGTCAGACCTTCCGGAACAGAGCCTAAGATCAAGATCTATTTTACAGGCGTCGGCAAAGACGAGCAGGACGCTGTGAAAACAGCAGAGGGTCTTATCGACTACGTAAAGAATTCAGGTATTCTGGCTTAAACTTATAATAAAAGCGCGTTTCGACACTGCCTCGAACGCGCTTTTTCGATTGCGATGCTGCTTTATCAAAACGGGAAATTGGCTTCCGCGTCTTTCAGTTCCGATTTACTCTATCGTTATGGTAAATATGATGATCGGCGATTAAATGAGCATGATAATTAGGCTTTTATAGTGGATTTATAATTATGTGTTGTTACGTTATGGAAAAGATTCCCATTACGTAAAGATTAGTATAAAATTACCGTTTTGGCTCGTTAATTTATCAATTGATGTTGTCGTTATTCATGAAATAAATTACATAACTTTATTTCTGTTGACTTTTAACTAAAAATATGTTTTAATTATAGTGGATATTACCTAAATATTATGAATATGAATATATTTCATAGCATTGGAAGGAGATAATTATAATGGATATCGGTTCACTTACACGCATGGGTCAGAGTATGTTAAATCAGAGCGGAGCAGCGAATAATAACGATCAGGCTGCAAGCGCTATCGCCGCAGTTGTTCCCAAGGAGATCATGGATAAGCTTCCTCCGGCTGTAAAAACGCTTGCAACATCTCAGGCAATGGATCAGCTTGCTAAGCAGGCTCCGCAGATACTCGAGGTTATCAGCAAGGGCGGCAAGCTTACAGGCGCAGACGCTGAAAAGCTCAAGGCTATCGTAATGAATTCTTTTAGCAGCGCAGGAAAGTAATCAAAGGGTCAGAATAAAATGATCTGCTATGCTGTACAGCGTCAAAGATCGTGGTGATATATGAGTATTTCACAAGTTGTAGTTTATTTTATGTTTTACAGCTTTGTCGGTTGGCTGTGGGAAATGGTCTATACGCCGATAGAGTATAAGTATTTTGAAAACAGAGGATTTTTTTTCGGTCCTATATGCCCGATCTATGGATTCAGCATTTTGCTGCTGCAATTTCTGATACGAAATGTTCCGTTTTTTACGAGTGAATCCATGACGCTGCCGAAATTGTTTTTTATATGTATGTTCGGCAGTGCGATCGTGGAGTACACAACGTCATGGAGCATGGAAACACTGTTCCATGCGCGCTGGTGGGATTATTCTAATTTTCCGCTGAATATAAACGGAAGGATATGCCTTCCGGCAAGCGTGTTTTTTGGGATAGCCGGCGTTATGCTTGTTCACTACGTCTTCCCGGCTATGGATCAGGTTTCTTCTTATATTCCTGACGCGGCATTTGAAACAGCGGCACTCGTTCTTGCAGCGGTCTTTGGTGCAGATTACGCGCTGACAAATGCAAGTCTTACTTCTCTTCTTGAAAAAATCGAAACTGTGAATAAGGAGTTTACCGAAAAAGGCGAGTCTGTGTATCAGGCAATGGCGGCAACGCCTGGTCAGCTAAAAAAACGTATTATAGATTATGAAATGGAAACACGCGAAAAGGCGCGTGCCGTTGCTGAGAGCCTTAGCGGACCGCAAAAGTATCTGATGGCAAGAATTACAAAATTCAGCGACAGTTTTGAATTGCAAAAGAAGAATTACACCAAAGCAAACATGGGAAACAGGATCAAGGAGTATCTTACAAATATCAGGTATACTCAAAAAAATAATAAGGATTAAGTCTCTTTTGCATTTTCGTCAGATTGATTGCGAAATATGGGTTCTTGATTTAATCTTTGATTCCTTAAATTTTACAAAAAGCTATAACCGGACGTTTTACGATGTCCGGTTTTTTCTGTTTTTGGAAACATTCCGGAAAAAAATTTTGGTGAATACATAAATCAAAAAAAGACCGGAAATAATACTTGTGATAAATTCGCGCCGATCGCCGTTTTTGAAAAATATTAACAGATCGGTAATGCATTTATCACAAGTATTTTTATGGAGAGGATCATATGAAGAAAATTATAGCGATTGCTGCATGCGCTGTATTGGCAGCTTCTGCACTCAGCGCCTGCAATACTACCGACGGTAAGGTAGGCAATAACAGAGATGATTATC
>CACYDO010000034.1 GCA_902773165.1 uncultured Ruminococcus sp.
ATTTTTGCCGCCAAAAAAAGTCACCAAAAAAACCGCCCAAGAAGGGGCGTGCAAACATAGATCGCCCAACCATGCACGCCCCTCCTTGGGAATCCACCCTGTTTCTTTCCGGAGATTCAGCGGCTGTTTTATACGTAAATCTGATTCTGTTTCTTTTCGTTGTTTTTTGACCATTAGCTTGAAGTAATTTTTCAGTTTGTTGTTTGTAGGATAGTCTTAGACAATAGGCTCTCTATATATGAAGTAAACTTTGGTCTTACAATTTTATCCTCACCTTGCTGCGCGGAGACTGACTGTTCTTCACAATAAAGTAAAATCGGAACTACCTGTCGGCGCCTGCGCGGTTAGTGTAAAATATTAGCGGGCAACCCAAAACGCGGAGACCAACTGACCGTCACGGTAAAGTATAATCGGAACCGTCAGCGGCGACACGCCGCTTTAACATTGCAAAAGTTTGATGTTTGTAGTATAATAGAAGATGGATTTTTAGAATCATTTTGTTTTTTGGACAATTGGAGGAAATTATGGCAAATATATATGATGATGTGGTAGAAGTAGCACGCAGAACGATGGTTTTGTTTTTTATTGTCGATACATCGGGCAGTATGGACGGAACTAAGATAGGAACACTTAATCAGGCGATCGAGGACGTTATTCCCGAGATCAGAGAATTATCCGAAAACAATGCCGACGCGTCGATCAAAATTGCCGTACTTGAATTTTCGAGCGGAGCGCGCTGGGTAACGCCTGCCCCCGTTCCTGCCGATGGATTTGAGTGGGAGTACCTCAACGCGATAGGTCTTACCGATTTCGGAGAAGCATGCAAAGCGCTTAATGAAAAGCTTTCGAGAAACTCATTTATGAGCGATATCACCGGCTCGTTTGCACCTGCGATATTCCTGCTCTCCGACGGTGCGCCGACCGACAGCTACCGCGACGGATTGGATATGCTCTGGAACAACAACTGGTTCAAAAAGGCTATTAAAGTAGCAGTCGCTATCGGCGATGACGCAAATAAAGCTGTTCTCGCCGAGTTTACAGGCGACGATGAGAGCGTTCTTTCGGTGCATAATCCCGAATCACTGAAGAAAATGATCCGTTTTGTTTCGGTAACATCTTCACAAATCGGCTCTCAGAGCACGGCTGTCGGCGAGGGCGCTGTTGATGAGGTCAGATCAAAGCAAGAGGTATTTATAGAACAGGTCAACGCAGCGTATGACAGCGGCGATTTTGACGAAGACGACAACTTTTTAGAGGATTGGTAAAATGAAATATAAAGGATATAACTTTACTGTAATGGGGGCAAGCCATAAAAAAGCGCGCAAGCCCTGTCAGGACGCTTCTGTAAGCGTTAATAAAGACGACTACATTTTGACCGCCGTCTGCGACGGTCACGGCGGCGAGGACTATTTCCGCTCAGACCGCGGAAGTGAGTTTGCCGTCAGCGCCGTTAAGCAGTGCATGAAGGATCGCGACATTATTCCCATGCTCACGCTTTACGCGGACGACGAAGCAAAAATTGACGCAATGCTTATTCAGCTTGAAAAAAGTATAATCTCAAAATGGAACGATCTCGTTGCACAGGATTACGCCGAAGACCCTTTTACTATGGACGAGCTTGAAAATGTCGATCCGCGTATGCGTATGCGCTATGCAGTTGGCGACAAGATCGAATATGCCTACGGAACGACAATGATCGTAAACGTCGTTACAGACGATTTCTGGTTCGGCATACATATCGGCGACGGCGACTGCGTGACAGTTGACCACAGCGGCAATTTCAGCCGCCCTATTCCGCGCGACATACGCTGCAAATTAAACCTCACTACATCAATATGCGACAGCAAGGCGATCTATAATATGCGCCATCATTTCAGCAAAAAAATTCCCAAAGCACTCTTTATTTCAAGCGACGGAGTAGACAACTGCTTCGTGAGCGATGAAAAGCTTCAGGATTTTTATTCTATGATTATGAACTCCTTTGCCGACATGGACGAAAGCTTCGCTATTTTAGAGCTGCTCGACTATCTGCCTAAAATGTCGCAGAAGGGCAGCGGAGATGATATTTCTCTCGGTATCATTCTGAGAAGATAATATTTATAATATGAAAGAAGGATAAACATGAATATCGGTAAGACAAAACGCCTTGCTGCCGCAGCGCTCTGTGGCGTTCTCTTAACAACATCAGGCTGCTTTATACAGAAAAATCCCCCTGTGGATAGCCTGTCTACGAGCGATTCTGCCCTGAAAGCAACTAAAGATACTCCGGATAACGTTTCTTCCCTGGCTTCTTCAAAACCCGGCTCCTCTTCCAACGCTTCTTCGGAGAATAAAAAGAAATCAAGCTCTGCGATAAGCTCCTCTTCCTCTGCTTCGTCCGATAAATCCTCATCTTCAAAGGCAGCTTCAAATTCGTCTGCAACCACATCTTCGAAAACTGCTTCCGCTGCCCCAAAAGCGGAAAGTATATTGCTCAGCGAGTACAGCGTGAATATGAAGGTCGGAGACGAGAGATACATAAATGCGACTGTCATGCCGACAAACGAAGAAGTAGTATGGAAAAGCAGCAGCGACAGTATCGCGGTGGTTGATGACAGCGGAAGAGTTGCGGCGATGAAAGCCGGAACCTGTACGATAACCGCGTCGGCGCGTTCAAACAAAAACGTCAGCGCTTCGCTGACCGTCACTGTTTCGTCTGATGAATCCGAAAAAACAAGCAGTGAAAAAACTGCAAGCCGCGAGCATTCCAACGCGCCTGTTTCAGGGCTTTCGCTCAGTCTTCCGGTCAGTGTACTGGCGGTCGGTCAGACCGTTACTCCGATAATTGAGCTTATTCCCGAAAACACTGACAGCTCCGAGGTCACGCTTTCTACATCTGACAGCTCCGTTCTGTACATTAATAACGACGGAAGTGTCACGGCATATTCCGCAGGCGCATGTACGTTAAAAGCTGTTTATTCTGATAATGAGGATATCAGCGATTCTATTATCGTAACCGTCAGCGACAGTATTACACCGGAGGAAAATATTCCGCGCGAGAATAACAATACACAAACAGCTTCGCAAAACGAGGATTACGAAGACAACAACGACGAAGATGAAAACGAAAGTGACAGCGGCGAATATGAGAACGGATATTACGTTGACGGGATTCTTATCGTCAACAAATCCTACAGTTTACCGCGCAGCTACAACCCGGGCGGCTTGACTCCTGAGTGTGAGGAAGCCTTTTACCGTCTGCGACAGGGGGCGGCTGCGGATAACGTTAACATCTATCTCTCCTCGGGATTCCGCTCTTACGATTACCAAAGCTCGCTGTACAACGGATACGTTTCCTATTACGGCCGCGCAGCGGCAGATACATTCTCGGCGCGCCCCGGTCACAGCGAACATCAGACAGGTCTTGCCATAGACTGCAACATCGTAAACGACAGCTTCATCGGCACACGCGAGGCGATCTGGCTTGCCGAGCACTGCCACGAGTACGGCTTTATTATCCGTTATCCTCAGGGCAAGCAGAGTATTACAGGCTATAAGTACGAGCCGTGGCATATAAGATATATCGGCGATAAGGCGGAAGAAATATACGAAAGCGGACTTACTCTTGAAGAATACTATGGTCTTCCGTCAAGCTATGACGAATAATTCCGGAGCGTCCTCTATGAAAAAGAACATCAAAACAGCAATTTTACTATGCGCCGCTTTCCTCATTATCTCATCGGGCTGTACGCCCTTTGTGGTAAGAAATACTCCCGATGAGCCTGTTGAAACGTCGGACGATCCCAGATTTTCATTTGAGATCGACGACAAAAGCTCTGATTCAGACGAAACCGGTAAAAGTTCCGAAAACTCCGCCTCACAGTCAAATTCTGATTCATTGTCAGATAATGATAAAAGCTCCTCAAAAGCAAAAGAGAATTCCGACTCTCTGGTATCGGAAGCTCCGCCGGAAAATGAGGAAATAACCGCGATCAGTCTTGACGTTGAAAAAAGCGATCCGCAGATCGGTCAGACAATAAAAGTGATCGTCACCGTAACCCCGGATCAGGACGCGGAATATATTCTCAGATCTGATGATGAAAATGTCGTGACAGCAAATGAAGACGGCACGCTGACCGCCGTGGGCGAAGGTACATGCACGGTAACAGCTGCATTAAAGGACAATGCATCCGTTTCCGACGCCGTTCAGATAACCGTTTCTGCTCCAAAAAATACCGATCAGGAGCAAAATCAGGATTTTTATGTAGACGGCATACTTATTGTCAATAAAAAATACTTCATCACCGCCGATTACAATCCCGGAGGGCTTACCTTAGAATGCTATTCGGCGTTTGAGCGGCTTACAAACGCGGCAGCCGAAGAAGGGATCAGCATTTATGCACTTTCCGATTTTCGTTCTTATGAAGAACAGGTAGCTATTTACAATGATTATGTAATGCAGTACGGCGAAGATGGCGCAAATTCACTGTGTGCCCTTCCCGGTCACAGCGAGCACCAGACGGGTCTTGCTATTGACTGCGCGTCGTATGACAGCGGTTACTTCCCGGGCAGCCCAGCCGCCGCATGGCTTGATGAACACTGCGCAGAATACGGCTTTATTATCAGGTATCCCGCAGGACACGAAGCCGCAACAGGCTATTCATACGAACCGTGGCATATCCGCTACATTGGCGCAAAAGCAAAACAGATCACCGACAGCGGTCTGTCGCTTGAAGAATATTATGATCTGAACGACTGATTAATAATAACGCAAAAATCCCCCGACCTTTATGATCGGGGGTAATTGTTTTATGATTTCGCTTTGCTTTCCTGCTTCTGCCTTTTAATAACCTTAAGCCGCGAAAATTCTTCTCTGTCTTTTTCATCAAGAGCGTCGGTAATAAACTTGACCGTACCTTCAAATCGCGGTATCATTATGTTTTTAAGCGCATTAGCTCTTCTCTGCGTCGTGCTTATCGCAAATGCCAGACGGTAAACGCTGTTTTCGATCTCCGCAAGCTGTGCAGTCAGATTTTTTACCTCTTCAAAACGCTGACGCGCAAGATCAAGTACGGAGTTTGTCGTATACAGACCGTAGTCCAGGTCAAGACCATTCTTTTCCTTTATCGCAACAATAGGTATTTCCACACCCATTACGCTGCGGTAGGAAAGAGTAAGCGATTCCTCTTCCGGAACGGAACGGGATATTTCATCGCAGAAGCCCATCGTAATATTTGCCGTTTCCAGCGCCATATACGCGTCTTCATACGCCTTGTCGATCTTCCCCTGAATGCTCTTAGCCTTGTCGATCAGCGACATCATTTCGCGAATGAGGATATTTCTCTTTTTATCGAGAAGCTCATAGCCGAGCCGTGAAAGC
>CACYDO010000035.1 GCA_902773165.1 uncultured Ruminococcus sp.
ATGCGCACGGGCAAATGCTCCGGTGGTTTTCCGGAAGAAAGAGGAGGCGTTCATTGTGACAATGATACAAAAAATTCACTCGAAGAAAACAAAAAAAGGCTTTACGCTCGTGGAATTAGTTATCGTTATCGCAATACTCGCGATTCTGGCAGCTATAGCGATACCGGTAATTACAACAACTATGAATTCTGCAAAGCTGTCCCGAATGGAGTCAGAATGCTCAACTGTAAACATGCTTCTGAAGGAGGCTGTAAATTGCTCCAAGGTGTTTTTAAAATCTACAAAATGGAACGGCAAGAGCTATTTTCAGGCAACAGTTAGAGATGTTCTGGAGCAGGCTAATATTGACTGTTCCGAGGATTTCTTCGTAAGAACGATAGGCGGAAAGCAGTACAGTATGGTTTGGACGGATAATTATAATCTTGCAATGTCCGGAGGAGATTTGCCTGCTGTAAACGGTTACGTTCTTACAGGCGACGAAGATGTTTCTTCACTTGATCCAACGTAAAAAATATTATATTCGAAAATCCTATCCCCGAGCTGTTGCCCGGGGATTTTTATTGTTCCTCTTGTCTTGTATCTAACCGTGACGATATAAATAAGAGAGTGACATTATATTTGAGCAAAGCTTTAAATAGCTTTTAAATTTCAAAATATAACCATATATAGGGAGCTTATTGCCTTAGTGTTCTTTACAAAAGACAGACCAAAGCAAAACACATATATAGTGAGCTTATTGCCTTAGTGTTCTTTACAAAAGACCAATCAAAGCAAAACACATATATAGTGAGCCTATTGCCTTAGACTCTCAAAGAGAAGCTTTCTATGTCGTCCACCATAAAACTACAGCAACACCCCCGACATATTACTAAAGTCGGGGGTGTTGTTATTGTTTATTCAATTGTGTCTTTGCGATTAGCCGTTAACAGCTTCCCACGAATTCCATACGCTGTACGTTGCTGAGTATCTCGTAAGAGTTTCCTCATATACGCTCTGATCTACAGGAGTACCGTTTACAAAGTACTTCGTGTTCTCCTCTGTTACCTCATGCGTTACTGTTGACGTTGTATCCTCGTCATCATTTTCGCTGTCGGAATCATTCTCGGAGTCTGCGTCGTTGTCGGAATCCCTATCATAGTCATCGTTGCTGTAATCGTCGTACTCGTTGTCGTCGTAATCGTAGTCGTAGTCGTAATCCTCATCGTCGCCGGGTGCACCTGCTGCCTGAGGAAGGATCTTAACAGGAGTCTTCTTGCTCATGTCGATACCGTTAGCTGCGATCTCGTCAAAGGTAAATGCTGCGTAAGAACCGAAGTATTCGCCTGTAATATCGTCGTAGCCGTCCTCGTCTTCGTCAATGTACGATGATGTACCCTCTTCATCGGAGTCACTGCTGCTCTCCTCTGTGTCGGTATCGTCATAGTAGGTCGGCTCGTCGCTGTCGTCATCGCCTCGGCTGCTTGTTGTGCCTTCGGAATCGGAGTCTTTATCGCTGTCTCTGTCACTGTCTGCCGATATCTCGGAAGCAACTGTCTTCGTCGAGATGTCTGTAGTTGTTCTGAAATTAACAAGCTCGCTGAGCGTACCGCCATTTTCAAGCGTAAGGATCTTCTCCTCGCTCGTCTTTGAAGTTGAGCCGCTCTTTGCAACAACAGCCTTGTACTCCAGGCAAACTCTTCCGGTTGTATAGTGAACCAGAATAGCATTGCTGTAAGAGCCGTTGCCATCGTTGTACTCATAGAGATCGGAAATATTATTATAGGTCTTGTAAACAACGCACTTCTCGTTTTCAACCTTGACAATGTGAATAGCTTCTACATTGCTGCTGTAACGGAATCTGAGGAGAAGCTCGCTCATTCCATCGTTGTCGATATCAACAATAGCCTTGCCGGTGAGCGTTTCTGTCGGGAATACGCTGTCGTTAGTATTGTTAACTACCGGGATATCTGCAAGATAATCATCAAGAAGATCTGTGTCGTCCTTAACTCTTACCTTGATCTTAGCAATTGCGTCTGAGTTGAGCGGAGAGCTTACAGTAACGAAGATAATACCGGGCTTGAGACCCTTGATATTGCCCTGTGCGTCAACTGTTGCGATCTCTTCGTTTTCTGTTTCATACGTATATGTCGGATTAGCGTAGCCGGAGGAAAGAATATTAACTCTTATAGCTGCCTGCTCGCCTTCCTTGACCTGAACGTAGCTTGTGTTCCAGGGGTTAGAAGCGGAATCTGCTTCAATTGCGGAATAGCACTTGTTGTAAAGCTCGGAATCCTTTGCGATCTCTGCAAGAACGAGCTTGGAGGCGTCGGTCTCACTGTCGGAGGACTCTGCGGGAGCTTCGCTGTCGGTGCTTTCGCTGTCGGTTTCTTCCGGCTCGATAACGTTGCCGAACTCATCGTACTGAACTTCCTCGGAATCAGTCTCAGCTTCTGCCGCAGCCTTAGCTTCGTCTGCGCTTACCAGATGGAAGATCCTTACAAGCGGCTCTGCGCTGTCTGTGCTGGGCTCATAGTAAAGAGCAAGCTCAGGCGAACCGTCGGAGTCGAAGTCGGAGATCTTATTGCCTGTAAATACATGCGTCGGCATGCTCGGGTGCTTTGTATCGTCGGTATCTTTATCGGAATCGCTGTTTTCCTCTGTACCGTCTGTCAAAGCAGCCTCATCGGTTTCTGTATCGGAATCCTTATCCACACCGGAATCAATATCCGTTGTGCCTTCAAGGATCGCATTTACAAATTTGTTGTATGTGTTGAGAGCGCTCTGCTCGTCGTCGATAACGTTTACAACGAGAGAAGCAGTCATCGTCGGGTTGCTCTTCAATGTTGCAGTTACCGTTGTGCTGCCCGAGGATACGCCCACGATCTGACCCTGATCTGTAACCTTTGCGATAGTATCATCGTTAGACTTCAGCTTGAAGGTCTTATCGGTTGCATTCTCAGGCTCTACAATGATCTTGAGTGCGGCTGTTTCGCCGACCTTAACGCTGATCGAAGGCTCTGCAAACTTAACGCTTGTTACCTCTCCGTCAACGACAGAAGCAACAGAAGAAGTATCGTCCTTATCTCCGCCGCTGCTCTTTACAAAGAAAGCGATAGCTGCGATGATAGCGATAACAAGTATCGTGATAACAATACCGATAATGACCTTTGTTTTTGTTGAGAACGCGCTGTCGTCGTCTTCGTCATCATCGTCCTCGTCGTCATCATCTTCTTCGTCATCGTCATCTTCTTCGTCATCTACATTAACGACTGTATTGTACTCGCCGTTTTCATCGTCAGTCTCGAAAATGCCGTCGTAATCTTCATCCTCGGCGTCATCTTCTTCGTCTTCTTCGTCGTCCTCGTCCTCATCGTCTTCTTCGTATTCGTACTCGTCGTCTTTGTCTTCGTCGTCCTCGTACTCATACTCGTCTTCTTCGGAATCGGTTTCGAACTCAACGTCTTCATCGTCTTCATCAGCGGAAACTACCGCTGCAAGAGCTTCTTTTTTCTCTGTTTCGTCCTCTTCCTCTTCCTCGTCGTCCTCTTCGTCTTCTTCAGGCTCGACCTTTCTTTCCTCTCTCTTTTTGAGCAGATCCTGCTCACGCTTTTTCTTTGCCGCAGCAAAAGCGTTTGAGAACGACTTCGCGCTTCTTACAGCCGGAGATTCGTCCTCTTCCTCTTCAAGCTGAGCGGCGGAGCTGCTTGCGCTCATAAGATCATCTGAAGATTCATCATCGATATTCTTCGCAGCGTCAAACTTCTTTTTGTCTTTGCCGCGCGAATATTTAGATCTCTGCGACTTCTTTGCCTTAGCTTCGGCGATAGCCGCCGCAACCTCATCGTCGGTCAAAGGAGTCTCATCAATATAGTCGCTCATTTACATTCCTCTTTTCTCTAACTTTAATTTTTCAATTCTTTCCCACAATAATATCTCTCATATTATTATACGAAATTAAAGCAAGCAGGTCAATAGGACATTAGCAGAATTTTATTTAAAATGTTGCTGTTGTTTTATGAATTACTGCAAAAACGACAACACACCCCACAAAATGATAAAATTACCCCAAAAACCGGAAAAGAGCGCCATTTTTGACCGCAGAAGGCGCTATTCCGGGCGCAATGCAGAGAAAAAAATTCGAGAACAATTACCGAAAAACTGTTCCCGATATGATCCTTAGCACATATGCTCGCTAAAATCCCACCTTTTTCTTACAATAGACATTATACAACATCACGAAAAGTAATTCAAGTTTTATCCTCAAATTTACAACAAATTTACAACTAAAAATTTGTCGCAATTTTTGTTTATTTTTCTTGTTAAAATACGTGAATATTTTCGTCATGCTGTCATAAAATCAGCTGTCATCTGCATATATATTGGCAAACTGACCAACGGAGGCTTTATCATGAGAGTATTTATACTTACACGCAAACGAATAGCCGTGCTTTGCGCAGCGCTTGTTGCGATTGCAGGCATAGGCGCGATAGGAGCAAAAAGAAACGACCTTGCCGTTGCCGCAAACTCGGGCGGAAGAAACATTCCGATCTACTATGTGAAAACAGAAGAAAAGAAGGTATCTCTGAGCTTCGACGCCGCATGGGGCAACGAGCAAACGCAGCAGCTGCTGGATATTCTCGAAAAATACAAGGTCAAGACTACATTCTTTCTTGTAGGTGAATGGGTCAGAAACTTCCCCGACGACGTCAAGAAAATCTCCGATTCGGGTCACGACATCGGAAATCACTCAAACACTCACCCCTACATGACGAAGCTTGGCGGCGACGAAATGAAAAGCGAGATCGAGCTTTGCAACAATGAAGTAAAGGCGATAACGGGAAAAAGCCCCACACTTTTCCGTCCTCCTTACGGAGATTATAACAACAGCGTCGTCGATACGGTCAATGGACTCGGAATGTACTGCATTCAGTGGAGCATAGATTCTCTTGACTGGCAAGACCCATCTCCTGCGGAAATAACCGAGAAGATAAAGAATAATCTTGCCCCCGGCTCGATTATCCTCATGCATAACGGTGCAAAAAATACGCCCGAAGCGCTGCCGCAGGTAATAGAGTACATTCAATCTCAGGGCTATGAGATCGTGCCTATCTCACAGCTTCTTCCTCCGGGAAAATATACGACCGACAACAACGGCATGATGATACCCCAGACCGACAATGCCGTAAAGACCGCCGCCGCAATTACAAGCAGCTCCGAGATGATGTCGTCTGCCCCTGTTTCATCTTATACAGTTTCTTCCGATACGTCAACGGCATCTTCTGCGGCTTCTTCCATGACATCGTCAATGACATCCTCCATGTCGTCTTCAATGCCCTCTGTTTCATCTGAATTAAATACCTCGTCAGCAATGACGTCTTCTAAAAAGGAAACGCATAACAACACATCATCATATTCAGGTCTTGCCGGAGAGCTGTATAATAAAACAAATAATAATAAGAAGAAGAAGTGAGTGGTGCGTAAATTTTACTTTTCAATTTCCAAGTTCAATAAAATCTAGTGAAGATTTTAGCCAATTGTCAAATTAATTTTAGTTAAAATAGCCAATAAGCCCCACTGATTTTAGTGCAATGAGTTAAATTTATAAAAATGTCTAAATAACCGTTGCATTTTTGTGCAATCGTGATATAATTAATAATCAGTGGGGTTTATTATTTGTGGTGTTTGCAAAGTTCACTAAAACCCGTGTTTTAAGCATAAATTACAGAAACGAAAGGAGTATTCCCGATTGAAACAGTACGAACCAAACAAGATTTTTAATATTGCGCTTGCAGGTCACGGTTCCTGCGGCAAGACCTCTCTTGCAGAGGCTATGATCTATCTGTCCGGCGCTTCCGACAGATTGGGCAAGATCGAAGACGGCAACACCGTTCTCGATTTCGATCCCGAGGAGATCAAAAGAAAGGTATCAGTTGTGTCCTCTATCGCTCCCATCGAGTGGAAGGGCAATAAGATCAATATTATCGACACTCCCGGTCTGCTTGATTTCCAGGGCGGACTTTATGAGGGTATGCGTGCAGCCGACAGCGCAGTTATCGTTGTATCCGGTAAAAACGGCGTGAATATCGGTACGGAAAAGGCAGTTAAGCTTGCGGACAAGCAGGGCCTTACAAAGATATTCTTTGTAAACGGTCTTTGCGACGAGAGCGCTCGCTTCTACCGCGTATTTGAAACGCTGAAATCAGAATTCGGCCCTTCGGTTTGCCCCGTTGTCGTTCCTTATATTGAAAATGGACAGGCTAACACCTACGTTAACCTTTTCGACTACAAGGCATATAAATATGAAAACGGAACAGTTAAGCAGGTTCCGCTGCCGGATATGGGCGACCGTCTTGAAGGTCTGCGCACAGCTATCAAAGAGGCTGTTGCGGAAACAAGCGAAGAGCTTCTCGATAAATTCCTCATGGGCGAGGAATTCACTCCCGAAGAGATCATTATGGGCGTTTCTCAGGGCGTTAAGGACGGCTCTATCTGCCCGGTATTCTGCGGTGACGCTCAGCTCACCTACGGTATCGACCAGTTCTTAAACAGCCTGGTATGGCTTGCGCCGAATGCAGCCTCAAAGGGCAGCGAGATAGGCTCAGATCCCAACGGCGACGTTGTAGAGCTTTCTGTAAGCACTCAGGGCGCGGCTGCCGCACTTGTATTCAAGACAGTTTCCGACCCGTTTGTAGGAAAGCTTTCGTTCTTTAAGGTTATTTCCGGTAAGATCTCCGCGTCCACACCGGTTATCAATATGCGTACAGGCGAATCCGAAAGAATTACAAAGGTAATGATACCGCGAGGCAAGAAGCAGGAAGAGGTTTCCTACGTAGGCGCAGGAGATATCGGCTGTATTGCAAAGCTGCTTTACACAGCAACGGGAGATACGCTTTGCTCACCCGTAAGAAAGGTTACAATTGAAGGCGTAGAATATCCGAAGCCTTCTTATTCAATGGCTATCGCGCCTAAGAAGAAGGGCGATGAAGACAAGGTCGCACAGGGCATTCTCAAGCTCTGCGAAGAGGACAAGACCCTCGTTTACACGCACAATCACGAAACACATCAGATGGTAATTTCCGGCCTCGGAGAGCAGCACCTTGACGTTGTTGTTTCAAAGCTTAAAAATAAATACGGCATTGATGTAGTTCTTGATACGCCGAAGGTTGCTTACAGAGAAACCATCAAGAAAAAAGTTCAGGTTCAGGGCAGACACAAGAAGCAGTCCGGCGGTCACGGTCAGTTCGGTGACGTATGGATCGAGTTTGAGCCTTACGATGGCGATGATCTTTTGTTCGATCAGAGAGTAGTCGGCGGTTCTGTACCGAAGGGCTTCTTCCCGGCAGTAGAAAAGGGCTTGCGCGACAGCATTGCAAAGGGTCCGCTTGCAGGCTACCCTGTTGTAGGTCTTAAAGCTACTCTTTACGATGGTTCATATCACCCTGTAGATTCCTCGGAAATGGCGTTCAAGACGGCTGCTTCAATTGCTTACAAGAACGGTCTTCCGCAGGCTAAGCCTGTTCTTCTTGAGCCTATAGGTTCATTGTCTGCAACTGTTCCAGACAGCAACATGGGCGACATCATGGGCGAGATCACAAAGCGCCGCGGCAGAGTTCTCGGCATGAATCCTGCTGAATCGGGATATCAGACGATCGAAGCCGATGTTCCAATGGCGGAAATGCATGATTTTGCTATCTTCCTCAGACAGGCTACTCAGGGCAGAGGTTACTTCTCATTTGAATTTGCACGCTATGAGGACGCTCCTCAGAACGTTGCAGATAAGGTTATCGAAGCACGTAAGGCTGAGCTTGAAGGCTGATAAAAGACAATAAATAAATTCAGATCATTTCTTATTTTTTCATATTTTTCTTTCCCCTTGACGGCAGAGCGCTCGTATGCTCTGCCGTCTACTTTATATACATAAAATAATACATACAAGCAACGGTACAGCCGATTCTGACTGTACCGTTTTTTACATTATTTGATATTTTTGATTATATTAGCTTATTGCAGCGCACGTCACTTATTGCAATGCGCATGATCTATTCGCGCTTATCGGCGGCGCGGAAACCAACTAACCGTCACATCAAAGTATAATCGGAACTGTCAGCGGCGACACGCCGCCGTAACTGCCTCCGGGTGCATACCCGGCTGCCCGGCGCTACATGCTTTCGGGGGCGGTTATTTTGAACATGTCGAGAACGTTTTTGATAACCGATCTTACGGCAATGCAGAGAGCTAAACGAGCCTGCATGAGCGGTTCTTCTTCGCCCTTTACCCGGCAGGCGTTGTAGAACTTGTGGAAGAGTGAAGCAAGCTGTGTTACGTACTTCGTGATCTTCGTCGGATCATAGCTCTTTGC
>CACYDO010000036.1 GCA_902773165.1 uncultured Ruminococcus sp.
AGTCGGTAGAGCGCATGACTGTTAATCATGATGTCACTGGTTCGAGCCCAGTTGGGGGAGCCAAAGCTGCATTAACAAGCTTAAAAGTTTGTTAATGCAGTTTTTTTTCGTTATGTATGTACCCGGGGGCTGTTCCGATCAAGCTATAATTAAACTAAAATTGGTTTCCGCGTCGTTTTCTTTAAAATCATAACGCGGAGACCAACTGACCGCCATAGCAAAGTAAAATCGGAACTGCCTCCGGGCGCTCGCCCGGCAATATTAAAATTGCTAAATCCGGAATGTTGTGTTATAATGAAGAAAGGAGTGTGGGGAATGAAGAAAAATATTATCTGTGCCGGTGTGATCGTGCTTATTCTGGCAGCGTCGGCGGCATTTATTGCTCTGCGAAATTCCGGCGAAGATAAGCAGCGCTGGGCTTACGTCTATTCCGATGACGTGCTTGTCAATACGATCAGTCTGAACGACGTCGCCGAGCCGTATACGTTCACCGTGGAAACGGCAGACGGCGGCTATAACGTCGTTTCCGTGAAAAACGGCGAAATAGGTATCTCCGAGGCTTCATGCCCCGATCTCGTGTGCGTGCATACGGGATATATACATTCATCTGCGCTTCCGGTGGTTTGTCTGCCGAATAAACTCGTTATCAGGATAGGCGGCGCGCCCGAAGATGACGGTGTCGACGCCGTCGCTAAATAACCAAAATTATTATACTACAAATGGAGTGATGTGTTATGAACATGCTTGCTGCAATCGTTTTTATTGTGCTTATTGCGGCCCTTATCGCCGCAGCCGCTGTAACAGGCGTTAAAAAGAAGACTGTCCCTATGATCGTGAGTATAGCGGCGCTTGCCGTTGTAATTACTGTGGCGGCGTTCGTGTATAAGCCCTCCGGGAACGTGCCGACGTCGGAAAGCGTTCCCCAAAGCAGCGTAAATACGACTTCTTCCGGCACGGAAAGTGCTTCCTCTGCTCCTGCGGAAAACTCTGCGGAAAGCTCCTCCGCTCAAGACTCTTCCTCTTCCTCCGAAAGCAGTAAGGAGGAAAGCAAAAACGCTTCTTCGGAAAATGATTCCTCCAAAGCGCAGTCTTCCGCTGTTTCATCAAAACCAGCTTCATCAAAACCAGCTTCATCAAAAGCTGCTTCTTCAAAAACGGAATCCCGGAATACAGCTTCGAAAACAGAGTCTGCTGCCGGGCAAGATCAGACCGTATCCTCTGCGCAGTCTGAAAGATCCGAAAATTCCGAAAGCGCTGCTTCTTCTAATATAACTATCCCCGAGCTGCCCGTGTCTTCCGACGGCGCTGTTACGCTGCCGTTCGTTCCATTTAAAGATGTTGAGGTCGATGTTCCTTCAAGTATCTCTCCGACTCAGCCCGCTGCTCCGCGTGCAGACGGTCTTGACGAAAACGAAACGCCTATCCTGGGCATTGAGGAAACGCTGCCCGACGACGAGTCTGACAACAAAAATTCTCTCAGAGACGGAGAATATACCGCAAGCCGCGGCGTGATAGAAGACTCTGATTCCGTCGAGGCAGAGGTAACTGTCGTTATCAAAAACGGAAAAATAACCGATGTGAAGATCACTCCCACAAAGAAAACAGACGAATTCGAAGATGCTGCCGAAAAGCTCAGACAGCAGATAATTGACGAGCAGAGCGCAGATATCGACCCCGTTACGGGAGATAACGTTATTTCAAAGGCAATTCTGGGCGCTGCACAGGATGCTATTAATTCGGCTAAAGCGTGAGTAAGTGAAATGATCCAACTTACCGATCATTGTAAAACGCTATGAGAAGCCCTGCCCGGTAGGCTGGGCTGTAATAGCAGGGATTCTTTCATTTACGATCATTAATTTGCCGGAAATTTGCCGGAGTAATTATAGGCAGCCGGTGTAATGTTTTAAAATTCACAAAAAATTCATAAATATCTATTGACAAAATTCGATTTACCGTATATTATAGTATTCAAGATCGTTGAGTCGTAAGTTTAATGATCTTAATCAAAGCGGAATAGTGATTTAGGTGGGGGCTGTCAAATAAGATTGTCCCCTTTTCTGCGCATTTTTAAATTGAGAATATTTTTTAGGTGGGGGCTGTCAAATTGACAGCCATTTTCTATCCCTTTTTAATAGCAAAATCACTAAATTTTATCTGAATATCCCTTGACATAATGTCAAGTAAGATATAAAATATTTTATATAATTCGGATAACATTTTATCCGAAATGAGGAGGTTTTCTTATGTTGTTATCATTATTACCTGTTATTATCCCGATCGTAGTTGCGGTAGTTGTGATCATAATCTTCCTGTGCATGATCTACCGCGTGGCAGACATCGACAAGGCGCTTATCATCACAGGCGGTAAAGAGCCTATAATCAAGGTGTCGGGCGGTTCGTTCGTAATACCGATCTTCCGGAAGGCACAGTATTTCGACCTGTGCATGCTGACAGTAACAGCAGACCGCGACGAGGTAAAAACGAAGACCTCCGTTCCGATCGTTATCGACTGGACGGCTCAGATCAGACCCGATACCGAAAACATGGATAATCTGAAAAAGGCGATCATCTCGTTCAAAGAGAGAGGACAGGAAGGTATCAAAAACGATGTCCGCTTAACGCTCACAGGCGCAGTAAGAGATATCGTTGCTTCAATGACGCCGGAAGAGGTGCTCAGAGATAAGGTCATTTTCGCCGACAACGTTAAAAGAATAGTAGCCGACGAAATGGTCAACATGGGCATGGAGCTTGTATCGCTGAATATTCAGGATATCACCGACAACAATAAGTATTACGACAATATCGCCGCTCTCGATATGGAGGATAAGCGCCGCGAAGCCGAGAACAAGCGCTCCGTAGTTGACGAAGCTGTACGTACTCAGAAGGCTGAATCGGAAAAGATCGCTTCCCAGAACGAGCTTACTTCACAGCTTGCAGTTGCCGAAAAGCAGAGAGATAATAACCTGAAGATCGCAGGCTTTAAGGCAGAAACAGATAAGGCAGACGCCGACGCAGCTATCGCCGGAGAATTGCAGAGAACTATCCGCTTGCAGGAGGTAGCCGAGCAGCAGGGCCGCATCAAGGTAGTCGAGCAGGAGCAGGCTAACCTTGCAGCGATCAAGGAAAAGGAAGTTATCGCAACCCGTGCAGAAGCCGAGAAGCAGAAGAATCAGATCGAAGCAGAAGCACAGGCTAATGTCCGCAAGATCAGCGCAGACGCGTCCGTGCAGGTCGCAGAGCGCGAAGCAAACGCCGTTAAGATCACCGCAGAAGCAACAGCAGACAAAACGCGCAAGGAAGGTACAGCGGTTGCAGACGTAACTAAGCAAAAGGGTATCGCCGAAGCAGACGTTACAAAGCAGAAGGGTCTTGCAGAAGCCGAGGTTATCCGTCAGAGAGGTCTTGCAGAAGCCGAGGTCGAGAAGCAGAAGCTCATGGCGAAAGCTGAAGGTGAAAGAGCGCTTGCAGAGGCGCGTGCCTCCAACGAGCGCGTTAACTTCGAGATCGAGAAGATCAAGATCGAAACAGAAGCTAAGATCACGATCGCAACAAAGACCGCAGAGATCATGGCTAACATCGGCAAGAACGCAGAGTTCGTCAATATCGGCGGAAGCGGCGGCATGGGCGCAGGCGCAACGGGCAATGTGCTTATCGACACGCTTGCAAGCGTACCTGAGCTGATGAAGAAGCTTGACGTAGAGAATCAGGCGCTCAACGGCAGACCGTACAACGACGAGCTGCGCGATCTTGTAGCAAGTATTGCCGAGCCTGCAAAGGGTCTGCTCTCGAATACGACGAACACAACTAACAATATTGAAGCGCCCCACGCTCCCGTGACCCCGGAATTAAAAGATTAAGCGCCGCGGCGTGTCGCCGCGATGGGTAATTGGTTTTTGCGCTTTGGAGTTTATGTATTGAGGAAAAAATCAGGTGGAAGGTATATGACATTAGTAGTATTGATCGGATATTTTATTATAATAAACATAATCGCCTTTGCCCTCTACGGAATCGACAAAGCGAAAGCCGAAAAGGGCAAATGGCGGATATCGGAGAATACGCTTATTGCAGCCGCAGCGCTTGGCGGCTGCGTAGGCGCGATAGCCGGAATGAATTTTTTTCATCACAAAACGCGAAAGAAGAAATTTTCGGTAGGCTTGCCGATAATACTCATTGTTTGGATAGCGGCGATCATAGCGCTGATTATCTTTAGGTAATGGAAATTATTAAATAATCTAATTTGAAGATCATCGTAAAATGTTGCGTGACGCTCTGCCGGGGTGCAGGGGCGCGCAGCGCCCCGCATTAAAAG
>CACYDO010000037.1 GCA_902773165.1 uncultured Ruminococcus sp.
AAAGCTTCTCACTCCATGCACTTTGAAGAGATAGTCAAATATCTCGAACAATTATAGTTGCTCTCCGCCGGGTATGCACCCGGAGGCAGTTCCGCCGGGCAAGCGCCCGGAGGCAGTTCCGATTTTACATTACGTGACGGGCAGTTGGTCTCCGCGCCGAAGGTTATTATGCTGTGACGGATAGCCGGTTTCCGCACCGAAGGTTATTATTAAGAAATAATTCCACACTCAACAAAAGGTCGAATAATTGAGCCGTTTACAATAACGATGATTAATTAAAAAATGATATAGATACACAGGAGGACAATAACAATGAAAGACGAAACAAAATGCCTGCATGCAGGATACAGCCCGAAAAATTCCGAGCCGAGAGTAGTACCGATCGTACAAAGCACAACATATGTGTATGATTCCACAGCAGAGGTAGCTTCCGTATTCGACGAGCCTACAAAATCCCTGATCTATTCAAGATTTGCAAACCCAACAGTCATGGCGGTTGAAGCAAAGATCGCCGAGCTTGAAGGCGGCGTCGGAGCAATGTGTACTTCCAGCGGTCAGGCGGCTAACCTGCTTGCTATTCTCAACATCTGCCAGGCAGGCGACAGCTTTATCAGTGCGTCGGAAATATACGGCGGTACGGTGAATCTGTTCGCGTTTACGCTGAAAAAGCTCGGTATCGAGTGCATTTTCGTATCTACCGACGATGACGAGGAAACTATCGAGAAGGCATTCAAGCCGAATACAAAGGCTGTTTTCGGAGAGACTATCGCAAATCCTGCGCTTACCGTGTTCGATTTCGAGAAGTTTGCAAAAATAGCTCACAAGCACAATGTTCCGCTTATCGTAGACAACACATTTGCAACCCCCGTTTTGTGCAAGCCTTTTGATTTTGGCGTAGACATCGTTACGCATTCCACTACAAAGTACATGGACGGTCATGCTGTTCAGGGCGGCGGCGTTATCGTTGACAGCGGTAATTTCGACTGGACGAAGGGCAATTTCCCCGAGCTTACCGAGCCTGACGAGTCTTATCACGGCATTATCTACACAGACGTTTACGGCAAAGCCGCTTATATCATAAAGGCAAGAATGCAGCTCATGCGTGATTTCGGATGCTATCCTGCGGCACATTCGGCATTTTTGCTCAATCTCGGTCTGGAAACACTTGCTGTAAGAATGAAGGCTTACTGCGAAAATGCTGTTACAGTTGCAAAGTATCTTGCTTCTCGTGAGGAAGTAGAAAGCGTTTCCTACCCGGGTCTTGAAGGAGATAAATATTACGAGCTTGCACAGAAATATCTCAAGGGCGCAAGCGGCGTTATCTCCTTTATCATCAAGGGCGGAAGAGAAACTGCCATGAAGTTTATGGATTCCTTAAAGCTTGCTTCAAACGAGGTTCACGTTGCAGATATCAGAACGTGCGTGCTTCACCCGGCAAGCGAAACTCACCGTCAGCTTACGGACGAACAGCTTGCTGCTGCCGGAATTGAAGCAGGACTTGTAAGATTCTCTGTTGGTCTTGAAAATATTGACGATATTATCGAGGATATTGATCAGGCATTTGCGGCTATAAAATAAGGTGAGCAATGGCACAGGACTTTAATCAAAACGTAAATCCGTATGAAGCGGAAAAAAAGAGTGAAAAAGCGTCGTGGGGCAATGCTCCGGTATATATCACCGTGGTTGTTCTTGCGCTGATCTTTATTCGTTATTTAGATCCTGCGGCTGAGCAGCTCGGAATATCGACTTTTTTAGCAATACCGATAGAATGGATCTTGCTGATAGTATTCTTTTTTCTTGGTATATTGCTTAAAAGCGTGGGCAGACTCGTTATGGGTCTGCTCACGGGATATAAAACGCTTGTTTTCTGTGTTGGCCCGATCGGGTTTGTCAGAGAGAACGGACGGCTCGTTTTTAAACCCTTGCCTGTGATGTTCTGGGCAGGGCAGTGCCTGATGACGCCAAAGCCCGTAAGCTCACCGGAAGAAGTCAGGTATTTCTGGTATCATTTCGGCGGCGTGTTTTTTGATATTCTGGCAGCGGCATCCTCATTTGCAGTATTGTTTGTATCTGACAATATTGTAGTGAAATGGATAATGTCAAATGCTTTTATTGCTTTTGTAATGCTTGTGATGATATATCTGATACCGTCAGATAAGGGCGCTGCGAATAACGGAATGGTTCTTAAACGTTTAAAAAACGATCCGCAGGCACGTCTTATAGACCACAATATTTTAGTAATGACCGGAATGGAGTACGAGGGAGTAAAAGCCGCCGATATGCCGCAGGAGCTGTTTGTCGGCGCAGATGTAAACGGAGCTTCTCCGTACTGCGACATTGCCGTTCTGAAAGCGTCGAAGCTTGTTGCGAGCGGAGAATATCGTGAAGCAAAGCAGATGCTCGATCAGTTGATCTGCAATGAGAATGTTCAGCGTAATATTGTGCTTAATTCCGAGGTGCGGTGCAAACTTGCGTACTGCATCATGGTGCTCGGCGAGGATCTGTCGTCTATTGATTCGATAATAGATCAGAAAACGCTTCAATCTATAACAATGGCGTCTGCGTACAGTATAACGAAGCTCAGATTTTTGTATACATATTATCTGACAGTGAAACACGACCCTGTGCAGGCGCAGAGTGTTTATGAAAAAGCCGTTAATATGAGGGAAAGCTGCGTTTGCCTTGCGGAGTATGAAGCGGAAATGGCAGCGATAGAAAAGATCAGAGCAAACGCAAATAATTTTTAATGACATCAGGCAGAATGAAATATTATCACTCTGCCTGATTTGTATATGTGGTGATGTTATGGCAAAAGACAACAATGTGAAAGAAGACAACAAAAAGAAAAGCAATGTCGGCGCAGGAGCTGTTGCATTTCAACTCCTGCTAGGAGTAACCGCCGGAATATTTATTGTTTTCGCACTTGAAAGTGTCGAAGATAGTACAGGTCTTAGCAAGGGGTACGTTCTTCTGGTTGAGTTCGCCGCTTTGATCGCTTGCTTTTTTGTCAGCGTGATAATTCACGAGGGCGGTCATCTTGTTATGGGACTTGCTACGGGGTACAGGTTCGTGTCGTTTCGTGTTGGTTCGCTGACTGTTGTCAG
>CACYDO010000038.1 GCA_902773165.1 uncultured Ruminococcus sp.
AGGGGATGCAAGACCTATCTTTACAGAGTTGAAAGCATTAAATGCCATAGTTCTTTATCCTCCCTTTATTCGTAATCATCGCCGAAGCCATCGTCATCGGCGTAGTTGTCGGAATAATTATCGTCAAAATCGTCATCATCGAAATCGTCGTCGAATTCATCGTCATAGCGCATTTCGCTGTAGAATTTATCTTCACCGTAATCCTCACCGAGAAGATCGGCGTCACCGAATATGCTCTGATTCTCGGGATTGTCATCAGGTGAGAAGCCGTCGCGCATATCCTTTGCTGTCGCAACGCTTGCGCCCGGATAAGCGCCGTTTTCTACTGCCTTCGGATTAGTTTCTTCGTCGAGATCCTGCTTAAGATCGATCTCTTCGCCGTTCTCGTCGATAACTCTTACGTCGAGTGCAAGCGACTGAAGCTCCTTGATAAGCACCTTGAACGACTCGGGGATACCCGGCTTCGGGATATTCTCGCCCTTAACGATAGATTCGTAGGTCTTGACTCTTCCGACAACGTCGTCCGACTTAACCGTAAGGATCTCCTGCAATGTATAAGCTGCGCCGTATGCCTCCAGCGCCCAGACCTCCATCTCTCCGAAACGCTGACCGCCGAACTGAGCCTTGCCGCCGAGGGGCTGCTGAGTAACGAGAGAGTAAGGACCTGTGGAGCGCGCATGGATCTTATCATCTACCAGGTGATGGAGCTTTAAGTAATACATATATCCGACGGTTACGGGGTTATCAAAATACTCGCCCGTTCTGCCGTCTCTTACCTTAGTTTTACACTCCATGGAAATGCCGTCACGTTCGAAGCACTCGGTAAAGTCGATAAACTTAGGCGACGCCGGGGGCGGAAGCTCTTTGTTCTTCGCCTTGACAGCGAGCTCTTTATAAATATCAAAGATATCCTGCTCGTGAGCGCCGTCAAAGACAGACGTCATTATCTTCCAGCCAAGCGCCTTTGCGGCGTAGCCCAGATGGACTTCAAGAACCTGCCCGATGTTCATACGTGAAGGTACGCCCAAGGGGTTTAGCACGATATCGAGCGGAGTACCGTCCGGGAGGAACGGCATATCCTCCTGAGGAAGAATACGCGAAACGACACCCTTGTTTCCGTGACGGCCTGCCATCTTGTCGCCTACGCTGATCTTTCTCTTCTGAGCAAGATAGCAGCGAACGACCTTGTTAACGCCGGGCTGGAGCTCGTCACTGTTTTCTCTTGTAAACACCTTTACGTCTACAACAGTACCGCTTTCTCCGTGAGGAACCTTAAGCGACGTATCGCGAACCTCTCTTGCCTTCTCACCGAAAATAGCGCGGAGAAGTCTTTCCTCTGCGGTAAGCTCTGTTTCGCCCTTAGGAGTAACCTTGCCGACGAGGATATCTCCCGTCTTGACCTCAGCACCGATCCTGATAATACCGTCCTCATTGAGGTTTTTCAGCATATCGTCGCCGACATTGGGGATCTCTCGTGTGATCTCCTCGGGTCCGAGCTTTGTTTCTCTTGCCTCTGTTTCGTATTCTTCTATATGGATAGAGGTGTAGTAATCCTCTCTTACCATCTTCTCGTTAAGCAGAACGGCGTCCTCGTAGTTGTAGCCTTCCCAGGTCATAAATCCGATAAGCGCGTTCTTTCCGAGGGAGATCTCGCCGTGATCGGTAGCAGGACCGTCTGCAAGCACATCGCCCTTCTTTACTCTCTGACCGACCTCTACGATCGGGATCTGATTGATACAAGTACCCTGGTTGGAGCGCAGGAACTTAGTTACCTCGTACTCAACAACTCTGCCTGTATCGTCAAGAACAGCGCTGTCGCCCTTGGAATCGTATCTTACTGTAATGAGATCGGCGCTTACCTGAGTTACAACGCCGTCGTCCTCGGCAAGAATGCAGATACCCGAGTCTACGCCGGCTTTATATTCGATACCTGTTCCGACGATAGGCGCTTCCGTTACGAGAAGCGGCACAGCCTGTCTCTGCATGTTAGAGCCCATGAGAGCACGGTTTGCGTCATCGTTTTCAAGGAACGGGATCATCGCCGTAGCAACAGAAACTACCATTCTCGGCGAAACGTCCATGTAATCAAAGCGTGAAGCTTCAAGCTCTACGAATTCATCTCTGTAACGTCCGTGAACCTTCTTTCTTACGAAACGGTGGTTCTCGTCAAGAGGCTCGTTCGCCTGAGCAACGATAAATTCGTCCTCCATATCGGCTGTCATGTAAACTACCTCGTCAGTAACGACGCCTGTTTCCTTGTCGATCTTACGGAAAGGAGCTTCAACAAAGCCGTAGGAGTTGATTCTTGCAAATGTAGCCAGATAGGAGATCAGACCGATGTTAGGACCTTCAGGAGTCTCGATCGGGCACATTCTTCCGTAGTGGCTGTAGTGTACGTCGCGCACCTCGAATCCTGCACGATCTCTTGAAAGACCGCCGGGACCGAGCGCGGAAAGACGTCTTTTATGAGTAAGCTCTGCGAGCGGATTGTTCTGATCCATGAACTGTGACAGCGGAGAAGAACCGAAGAACTCTTTGATAGCCGCTGTAACGGGACGGATATTGATAAGAGATGTCGGAGTAATTCCTGCAAGATCCTGAGCCTGGAGCGTCATTCTCTCGCGGACAACTCTTTCAAGTCTTGAAAGACCTATTCTCACCTGGTTCTGCAAAAGCTCGCCCACGCAGCGAATACGTCTGTTGCCGAGGTGGTCGATATCGTCTGTTGTACCGATACCCTCTGCCAGGTTATTCATGTAGTTGACCGAAGCAAATATGTCGTCGATGGTGATCGTATTGGGAACGAGGTCAGCGCGTCTTTGAGCGCACTTTTTGATAAGATCCTCGCCCTCAAGACCCTCGTCAAGGATCTCGCAGAGAACGCTGAAACGAACCTTCTCGTCGATCTCGCATTTTTCCTTTATATCAAAATCGACATACTTGGTCATATCGACCATACCGTTGGAGATGACCTTGACAACTCTGTCGCCTTCGAGCTTGACAAAGACTTCCTTAACGCCGGCATTCTCGATCTCAAGAGCCTTATCTCTGCTGATAACGTCGCCGTCCATCGCGAGGATCTCGCCCGTTCTGGGGTCTACAACAGGCTCTGCAAGAACCTGTCCGGTAATTCTTCTGGAGATACAGAGCTTTTTGTTGTATTTATATCTTCCGACTCTCGACATATCATAACGTCTGGGGTCGAAGAAAAGGTTATCTATATGCTGCTGAGCGCTTTCTATCGTCGGCGGCTCGGAAGGACGAAGCTTTTTATAGACCTCAAGAAGACCGTCCTCCTGACTTGTACAGCCGTCCTTGGCGATCGTTGCACGCATTCTTGCGTCGTCGCCGAAATACGCTATGATCTCCTCCTCCGTACCGAGGCCGAGAGCACGCAGAAACGCCGTTACGGGAATCTTTCTGTTCTTGTCGATCCTTACATAGAAAACGTCGTTTACGTCGCTTTCGTATTCGAGCCATGCACCTCTGTTCGGAATAACCGTTGAAGAAAAGAGCTGCTTACCGGTCTTGTCGTGATCCATCTTGTAGTACACGCCGGGGCTTCTTACAAGCTGAGATACGATAACACGCTCTGCGCCGTTGATAACGAACGTACCGCTTTCCGTCATAAGGGGAAAATCGCCCATATAGATCTCGCCCGGCATGATCTCACCTGTTTCAGTATTTATCAGGCGAGCCTGCACCTTGAGCGGCGCTGCATACGTTGCGTCTCTTTCCTTACACTCGATGACCGAATGCTTCGGGTGATCGATATCGAGGAAATAGTCGGTAAAATCGAGCACATACTTACCCGAATGGTCAGAGATACCGGAAATATCTCTGAAGACCTCCTTCAGACCGTCCTTTAAGAACCACTCGTAAGATTTCTTCTGGATCTCGATAAGATTAGGCATCCCGATGACTTCATCGATCTTTCCGAAGCTCATACGGGTCGTACTTCCCAGTTTTACAGGCTTTACTTTCACCATAGGCTTACTGTCACTCCTATTCGTTTGAATTAATAGCACGATAAAAGCCGATAACGTAAATGCAAGAGAAACAGGCTTAAACAAAAATCAGAGTTATTTCCAAACTTTTGTTAAGATTTTTATAGTTTTTAGTGCATTTGCACTAATTTTTTCTCTAAAAAAACGTCAATAGTCCTAAATCGGCTATTATGATACAATAACCTATTATAATCGTTTTTGCAACCTTTGTCAAGAGGTAATTTAAAAATTTTTCAGCTTGACAAGCAAATTTTTCAAGAAAACTCTGATTCTATCTCAGGTCTGAGGGATTACAAAACAAAATATTTTGTTGAAACGCTCGGCTCGGTGTACTGTTTTAATAATGATATCACTATATGCAATGGTTTCTGACAGACGAGATATACAAATTTATAAATAAACGTATACATATTGCTTTTATTTAACTCAAATCACAATATACCTGCCGACAAATGTTTCATACGCAGTATAAAAATTTAGCCTATGTAACAAATTGATTTTTAGAATAGTGTATGTTATAATTAGAATCGCAAGTTATAAAAGCCGGGCGGACGTCCGCAGACTGCATATTATACGTGGGCAGCATCAAAATCTGCCGCCGGGGTAGAGAAATGTATTTTTAAAAGGAGGTATTCCGTGTTCAAATTGAAAAAATTGTTCAAAAAAGCAGACAATGACAAAATACGAAAGAAACGCACACTCAGCCAAAGCACAAGAAACTTCAGAATAATTATCATAAGCTTCCTGCTGCTTATCCTTGTTGGTGCAATTTTACTTATGCTACCGATCTCATCGCAGGAACGCACCGTAACAAAATTTTCTGACGCTTTGTTTACCTCTGTATCGGCTACGTGCGTTACAGGTCTTGTCGTAAAGGATACGGCAACATATTGGTCTGTTTTTGGTAAAGCCGTAATTATTACGCTGATACAGATCGGTGGTATGGGCGTTATAACAATAGGACTTGCCATTATAACAATATCAGGGAAAAGAATAGGCATGTCGCAGCGAAGCGCAATGCAGGAATCCATTTCCGCGCCGCAGATCGGCGGTATTATCAAGCTGACGTCGTTTATTCTAAGAACATCTGCCATTATCGAGCTGACCGGTGCACTGCTGCTTATGCCCGTATTTATCCGTGATCTTGGAGTTCTAAAAGGTATCCTGTATTCCTTCTTCCACTCAATCTCAGCATTCTGCAACGCAGGCTTTGACATGATGGGGTTTGTTGAAAAATTTTCTTCTCTGTGTTCATACAGCGACAACGTTTATTTCAACACTGTGATAATGCTGCTTATTATCGTCGGCGGCATTGGATTTTTAACGTGGCATGATATTGGCACTCACAAATTCCAATTCAGAAAATATTCTCTGCAAAGTAAGGTTGCATTAACAACTTCTGCAATCCTCATCATTTTACCGGCGATTTTCCTGTTCTGCCTTGAATATACTGACATGCCTTTAAATAACAGGATTCTGTATTCAGTCTTCCAATCCGTCACCACAAGAACAGCAGGCTTCAACACTACTGATCTTTCTCAAATGGGCGAATCGGGTACATTAATTATGATACTCCTGATGTTGGTAGGAGGTTCGCCGGGATCAACAGCAGGCGGAATGAAAACTACCACGTTTGCAGTTATATTTCTCGCGGCTATAACGGTATTTTCGAGAAAAAAGGACGTTGAGTGCTTTAAAAGAAGAATTCCCGATGAAGCCGTTAGAAATGCCGGCGCAATCTTGTTTATGTATATGTTCCTGTTCTTTTCGGGAGGAATTTTTATCAGCATATACGAGCAGCTGCCGCTTCTCACCTGCCTTTTTGAAACAGGCTCGGCAGTCGGAACAGTCGGACTTACTCTCGGAATAACGAGTACACTTTCACTTCCATCAAAAATAGTTCTTATGCTGCTTATGTTCTTCGGAAGAGTCGGCGGACTTACCCTGATCTATGCAGCACTTCCCTCAAATGAGAGTCAGACTTCAAGAATGCCTCTCGAAAAGATCACAATAGGTTAAGGAGATTTTATTTATGGATTCAGCATTAATTATCGGCGCTGGTCAATTCGGCCGACACGTTGCCAAAAGAATGAGCGATCTTCGCTGCGAGGTAATGGTAGTAGATATAAACGAAGACCACATTAACGAGATTCTTCCCTACGTAACGAATGCTCAGATCGGCGACAGCACCAACAGCGAATTTATCCGTTCCTTAGGCGTAAGCAATTACGATGTTTGCATTGTAGCGATTGGCAGCAGCTTCCAGACTTCTCTTGAAACAACGGCGCTTGTTAAGGAAATGGGTGCTCCCGTAGTCGTTGCAAGGGCGTCTAACGATGTTCAGATGAAGTTTTTGCTGAGAAACGGCGCAGACGACGTTGTTTATCCGGAAAAGCAAATGGCAATTCGCATTGCAACAAAGTATGCTTCTAAGAGTATTCTTGATTTCATTCAGCTTGACAGCAACACTTCTATTTTCGAGATGAAGATACCTAAAAATTGGTATGGATACACTTTGGCTCAGCTTGATCTCAGAAAGAAATACAACGTCAACATCATCGCTCTGAAAAGAGATTCTCAGGTAATTATCCCTTACCCGGATTTTGAAATGACACCTGAAGATATAGCTCTTGTAATCGGAAAGCGCAAGGATATTCAAAAATGCTTTAAAGTATAAAAAACAACTGACCCGGCGATATTCTCGCCGGGTCAAACTATTCCGTATCTATAAAATATTACTTCTTTTTCTTTTTATTATCCTTAGGAGCTTCCTCCGGCTCCTCTTCCTTTACGAGTTCGATCTTCTTCGCATCTTCGAGCAAAGATGTACAATGCGGACAGCGTGTAGCCTTGATCGGAATTTCGCTAAGGCAGAACGGGCATTCCTTCGTTGTCGGCTCTTCGGCTGCTGCTTCTTCATCGCCCTTTGTTGCTTTCTTGCCAAGTTCCATCATCTTGTTGAATGCCTTTACAATCATGAAGATAATGATAGCCATGATAAGGAAGTTTATGATCGCAGAAATAAAAGCACCAAACTTAATTGTACCGACATTAAGCGCCTTAGTCATCATTTCAAAATCAGGCTGATTTGTTTCGGGATTAATATATTTATCGCCTGCTACCGTACCTACAAGGAGCTGGATTGCAGGCATGATAACATCGTCGCAAAGCGATGATACGATACCGTTGAACGCGCCGCCGATGATAACGCCGAC
>CACYDO010000039.1 GCA_902773165.1 uncultured Ruminococcus sp.
ATGCGTATTTCGATCCTTCCCGTTGTATTTGGCGAGAAGGTCTGCGCCCGTATTACTACGGCTCTCGGTCTGAAAATGGATAAGCATGCTATCGGCTTCCTTCCCGAGAACCTTGAAAAATATGATAAGCTTCTTTCCTCCAACAGAGGAATTATCCTCGTAACAGGCGCTACCGGTTCCGGTAAATCTACAACGCTTTATACCGGTCTTAAAGGCGTTATGAGAGAGGATATCAATATCATCACCGTAGAGAACCCTGTCGAGATGATCATTCCCGGAATCAACCAGGTAGATATCAACGCAAAAGCAGGTCTTACGTTCGCAAGCGCACTTCGTTCTATTCTTCGTCAGGACCCCGACATTATCATGATCGGTGAGATTCGAGATAAGGAAACCGCTGAGATCGCTGCGTCCACCGCTGTAACAGGACACTTGGTTCTTTCCACACTTCATACCTACAATGCCGCTTCTTCAATTATCCGTCTTGTAGATATGGGCGTAGAGCCGTTCATGGTTTCCTCTACTGTAATCGGAGTTATCGCTCAGCGACTTGTCAGACGCCTTTGCGTTAACTGCAAAGAACCTTATATAGCAGGCGCACATGAGCTTGAGCTTCTGGGTATTGACGATACATCACTTGAGATTCAGCTTTACAGAGCCCCCCAGGGCGGCTGTGAGCGCTGCAATAAATCGGGTCATAAAGGCCGACTTGCTGTGCATGAGGTACTGATGGTTTCTCCTGCAATCAGAAGAGCTATCCAGCAGGATAAGGCAACCGAGGATATTCACGCAATTGCTCTCGAAGAGGGTATGATCTCCATGAGAGAGAATTTAAGAATGAACGTTATCTCCGGTATTATTTCGCTTGAAACAATGCTTGAGGCAGCAAGTGAGGATATGCTTTAATTCCGTAAAATTTACTTAAATTTGCAAAATTTTTATTGTATAATTATAATTATGGTGGTATAATTATACACGTATTAACAATAAGGTGCAATGCCTGTGGGAAAAGGCGGCGCACTGCCCTGAATGGAGGAAATATTGATGGATTTTCTTGCAATGGTAAAGGAAGCCGTTGAAGCAGGATGCTCTGATATTCATATGTCATCGGGTAACTGTCCGGCTTACCGCCTGCACGGTACCATGAGATACTGGGAAGGCGATCCGCTTACCGATGAAGACGTTACATACATGATAAGTCAGGTGCTCAACAAGGAACGTTTTGATACGTTTATGGAAACCTGCGATGTCGATGGTGCAGCAACAATAGAAGGCGTAAGCCGATTCAGAATAAATGCCTTCAGAACGAGAAACGGCGCGTCTCTTGTAATGCGAGTTATCAATGAATCAACGCCGGAGCTTGACCAGCTAAATCTTCCGGCTTCTATTGCAAAAATTCTGGAGCTTAAGGAAGGACTTGTTCTTGTAACCGGTCCTACCGGTTCGGGTAAATCGACAACGCTTGCAGCTCTCATTCATCAGATTAACAGAGAGCGTAACCTTAATATAGTAACGATCGAAGACCCGGTAGAGTATTTGCACAGACCGATCGGCTGCGTTATTAATCAGCGTGAAATCGGTCCTGACAGCCGCTCCTACCATACAGCTCTTCGTGCGGTTCTTCGTGAAGACCCGGATATTATTCAGATCGGTGAGATCCGAGACTTTGAGTCTGTTTCCATCGCCCTTTCCGCAGCCGAGACAGGACACCTTGTGTTCTCCACACTTCATACAGAGGGTGCGGCAAAGACTATCGACCGTCTTGTTGATATGTATCCTGCTGCTCAGCAGCGTCAGGCTCTCGGTCAGATCTCTACATCGTTAAAATGCGTTGTTTCGCAGCGACTTCTTCCAAGATCGGACGTGCCCGGACGTATCGGTGCGTTTGAGATCATGTTTGTTAACGGCGCTATCTCCAACCTTATTCGTGAGAATAAGATCGCGATGATAGAGCAGGTTATTGAGACGAGCAAAGGCTCCGGAATGATAACGCGAAACAAGAGTATCCAGATGCTTTACGACAGAGGCTTTATCAATGCACAGACCGCTAAGGAGTACAGCTTCGACGTAGGTACAGCAGAACAGGTACCCGGTCCCGGAGGCGGTGCAAGACCTCCGTATGGCGGCGCGGTCAATAACAACTACAGGTGAGGTGACAATAAGTGAAATATTCTTATCTTGCAGTCGATAGAAAAAATAAAAAGAACAGAGGCGAGGTTACTGCTGAAAGCCGTGACGAGGTAAAACGTATACTTGCGGAAAGAGGCATGACAGCGCTTGAAATCAGCGAAGCTAAAGAAGGCAGTGTAGATCAGTCCGATCTGCCTATCTGGCAGAGAGATTTCGGCGTTAAGGATCCTCACGAAGTTGTTCTTCCTACAAAAAAAGTACTTTCGACTCTTAACCAGATGGCGATCATGATGAAATCCGGTATCTCGCTTTCAATGTCAATGGAAGTGCTTCTCGATACGGAAGCAGACAAAGATATGAAAAAGATTCTGACGATCATCAGTTCAGAGCTTTACAACGGTGTTCCGCTGTCACAGTCGATGGCTTCGTTTAAAACATTCCCGACAATTGTTATCAGCCTTGTTGCTGCCGGTGAGGCAAACGGTCGTCTTGATATGGCGTTTGAAAACGCTTCCGATATCGTACACAGAGAGCTTGTTCTTTCAGGTAAGATCAAGAGTGCTATGATGTACCCGGGCTTCCTTATGGGCTTGACGTTAGTCATGATCATCGTAATGTCAATGTTCGTACTTCCTTCCTTCGCATCGGTATTCACGGCGTTTGGTTCTGATCTTCCGGCAATTTCTAAGATGGTAATGGCGTTCTCCGACTTTATGCTCGACTGGTGGTGGCTGTTAATAATCATCGTTGTTGGTTTAGTGACCGGATTTAAGTCATTGCTGAAATATAATGAGTCGTTCGCCATGTGGTTGGCAGAGCATTTGCTTACAATACCTATTATCGGCGACGTAATGAGAACTACATATATCGCTCGTTTCTGCAACATCATGGCTTCTCTTACAGACGCAGGCGTAAGTATTCTTCGTGCGCTTGAGCTTTCGAGAGACGTTATCTCCAACATCTTCATGAAGGACTGTCTTTCACAGGTTATTGAAGATGTAAAGATCGGTACTCCTATCAACGTATCTATGAGCCATTATCCCGTATTTGATACGATTCTCGTATCAATGGTACGTGTTGGTGAGGAATCGGGTATGTTCTCTGATTCAATGCATAAGATGGCTGATCTTTATCAGGAGCAGTCTGATGAAGCAACAAAGAGACTTACAGACGCTATGACACCTGCAATGACAATTATCGTAGCAGGTATCGTAGGCGTAGTTGCTGTATCTATCGTAATGCCGATGTTCGGTATGTACGGCGTAGTTGCAGAGTCTGCACAGTAATTTGATCTATAAGATAGATTAGAAAAAGCTGCTTATAATAGAATCGCTCCGTCGAAAGGCGGAGCGGTTTTTAATTGTATAAGCACAAAAAGCGCGTCCCAAAAAGGAACGCGTTTTTCTGACTAGTATTTTAGAAATTACTGCTGTTGTACCCAAAATTAGAGGTTTCACTGTAGCTGACGTACATTTCCTCAATATTGACCACAGAAGACAGGATAGTGTGGAAGCGTGCGGTGAGAGCGTCGTAAGCATTGGGATTAGGCTTGCCGTAGACCATCACGCTTATCATAGCGGTTGGCTTTTCATTGCTGCCGCGAAAATAGAGAGCGCATTTAGGCTGAATATTGACCATAAGCCAATTTTCACTTTTACCCGGTATGAGAGAGATCGCCTTGCCAAATTCATCTTTAAGCTCGGTTTCCTGCTCTTTAGTAATATCTACATTCATCTTGCAGTCTATAAATGGCATATTCGTTCTCCTTACTCTTCTTCCTTCTTTGTGATGATATCCTTAAGCTTTCTTGCTTTAGAGATAGGCTTCTTATCAATATGTTTGACGATCGGCTCGTTTTCCTCAAATTCCTCTTCGGATATTACGTCTACGGGCATGGGCATTGCCGTATCCTCTTCGGGCTGCGGCTCGCTTTCGGGTTCATCTGATTCCGCTGCTGTAACCTCCACGGCAGCTACAGTATCGTTATCTGCTGCTTCTGTTTCGGCTATAGGCGCAGAAACGTCTTCAGGTGTTTCTGCTGTAGGGTCTGCTGCTTCAGCTTCCTGATCAGAGTCCTCGGCAGCAGTTTTTTCTTTCTTCATTTTCGTCCTTATGTCCTCTGCTCTTTCGGCAGCTGCCGCACGCAGACTTTCAGCCTTAGCGGCTGTATCCTTAGCAGTATCCTTAACGAGTACGCTGGCTTTAGCGGCTGTATTTGCAGCTCCTGCTACGATAGGCTCTTTGACCTTGCGGAAATTTTCTTTTACCTCAGTTTTGCCGATCTCACTGTTGATCTGCTCCTGATGAATTACCTCGCGGTAAATATCCTGCGCTCTTGTCATGCGCTCCTTAGAAGCGTCAATAACACCGCAAAGCTGCTCAACATCTTCGGGAAGACCGCTGCGCATAGATGTGTAGAGATACTTGCCAAGAGCAATATACGCCTGGTTTGCGATCTTCTCTTCGTTCTTCATAACCGTAACAAGACGGCTTTTCTGAGCCTGAGTTGACGTTTTGTCAGCAAGTACATCAAATGTAGAAACAAAAACTTTTTTAAGATCCTTATAAATTCCCATATTTTTAATAACTCCTTTGCTTATATAATTTTATATTCGTCCGCAATTATTACCACTTTTAAACAAAGACAATAATCACGATAAGCTTATATATATATATTACCCAAAAATTTGCTCCAGGTCAATATATAAAGAATTAATTTTTTAAAAACTATATACAAAACACTGCTTTTTATGTTATAATAGTACATAGAAGGATACATAATGAGGCTATTTTGCTTATAGAGCTTCATTTGCGTTTTGTGCATACTAAAAAAAACAGGGAGTGTTATCAATATGTCAAATACAATGACCAAGACAATTGCCTGCCCGGAGTGTGGAAGCGAGAATGAAATAAAGGTCTACAAGACCGTAAACGCAACAACAGACCCCGATTTCAGAGAACAGCTTCTAAACGGTGAGCTATTGCATTTTCGCTGCGAGCATTGCGGATATCAGGCTGAATTAAAATATCCGCTGCTGTACAGCGATATAAAAAATAAATTTATGGTGTACTATATCCCCGAGATCGACCGCGACAAGCTTACAGACGAGGCTTTGGAAAAGGAATATGGTGAGCTTGAGGATATTACTCGCCGTCTGGCTTCTAATTTTAACGAGTTAAAGGAGAAGATCCACGTTTTTGAGTCCGGCCTTGACGACAGAGTTATTGAGGTCGTAAAAGCAGCGCTCAGAGATGTTGTTGAAAAGAGAACTGGAGAAACGGTTACGGGTGGTTATTTCTCAAAATACAGCGTTGATGAAGACAGAATAGGGTTTACCTTCTTTGTAGGCGACGGGAACGAGCAGTTCGTTCAGACAACTCGTCTGGAGATCTACGAAAAGAGCAGCGCTGTGGCAAAAGCGTTTGACGATCAGCAGTCGGACAGAAGCTTTAAAACAATAGACCGCAATTGGGCAAGGAATGCTATTTACCGTTATAGAAAAAATAAATAAAATATAAATTATTTTGACATTACATGGGTGAAAAGTTTACAAAAAAAGTAGTTGTATTTTTTTTGTATGTGAAGTATAATAAATACAGAAGATCGTTCGCTCTCGTGCACAATTGATACGGCAGCGTTTCTATCAAAAAGTAGAACGAAGAAAAGGAAAGGATGGTATTTGATGGCAGACGACAGAACGAGAGTTTTTTCATTGACAGACAGTGAAGAAGGTATTAAGGCGTCGCTTACTGCGGTTTACGACGCTTTGAAGGAAAAGGGATATAACCCGGTTAATCAGATCGTGGGATACATAGTTTCCGAGGATCCATCTTATATTACTACACACAAACAAGCGAGAAATATTATCAGAAAGATTGATAGAGATGATCTTTTGGAAATACTGGTAAAGTCATTTTTAGATGTTAATTAATAAGGAGGAAACAGTATGCCTCAAAGCACACAACTGATATACAAGAATAAGCCACTTGTCCGCAGCGGCGATAAGCTATATTACGGGGATCCGGCTGATAAGTACATTATCTGCATGACGGTAGGCTCGAAAACGAAGGTGAACGATATCGAGATGCCCGATAAGGTGCAGATTCAGCTTATATCTACCGATCCTAACGTAAGCAAAAGAAAGAGAGTTATCAAGGCAACGGAGAAAGAGGGATTTTATCGCTCTATCGACATTGCAGAAGCATGGCTCAAGCGTTACCTCAGAGGCAATGAGGGCTGATACAGAACGAATTATACCGCGCTTTTCGGCGCGGTATTTTTGCGTATAAAAATAACAACAACAAACGCGCCACATTAAGCGGCGCGTTATTAATTTAAACTTCTATTGTGTACTTATGCTTGAAGGCTTCATATTCATCTTCAAATTCTTTATTTCCGGCACGCTTTACAACGTTGAGATATTCATGAGCATCATAGCTGTTCTGATTAGTTTCTATGATAGCTATGGCAACGTTGGAGCAGTGATCCGAAATACGTTCGCAGTCTGTAAGCAGATCGGAAAGAACAAATCCAAGCTCAATCGAGCATTCGCCGTTTTTCAAGCGCTGAATATGCTTTGTCTTGATCTCAAGAATAAGATCGTCAATAACCTCTTCCAGAGGCTCTACCATTCTTGCAGTTTCGTTGCTGTTTGTGCAGTAGGCCTTTGTAGTAGTTTCGAGGATCTCTGTCAGTGCTGCAAAGAGAACATCAAGCTCCTTGCGTGCGTGATCGGAGAAATGAAGCTTCTTTTCGTGAATTTCTTCGGCAGCTTCCATGATGTTCATAGCGTGGTCGCTTATGCGCTCAAAGTCACCGATCGTGTGCAGGAATCGCGATACGCTTGCGTTATCCGGTACGGAAAGCGCCTTGCCCGACAG
>CACYDO010000040.1 GCA_902773165.1 uncultured Ruminococcus sp.
CCGGCTGAATCGAGCCGCAATCGGGGAAACGCTGTACAAGTACCATATCACCCGACAGAAAATTCGGCTCCATACTGTCTCCGTTGACGTAGAAAACACAGTCTGCGTGCTTGATTAAGGAATTAGAGTAAACGTAGAGAGGTTCGCCTTTATCGTCAAATTCGGTAGGATCTCCGATCCCGGCGGCAAGTGTGCGTTCAAACAGAATCAGTTTCTTTATATCCGGACACTCGTCAACCGCTTCTGCTGTCTTTAGTGCCTTTAGCGTTTTATTTAAGACATACTGATGGCTTTTAGTGAGATCTCTGTAATCTGCGATCAGCATTTGCTCTCCCACCGTGTATCGTAACAGCGGATCGTCGATATCATAAAGCTCGTACAAGGTGATTCCTAACGCCTCACATATACGGGGAAGAAGGTTTATATCGGGGCGCGTGTATCCTTTCTCCCAATTGCACACAGCGTTTCCGCTTACGCCTATTCGTGAGCCAAGCTCCTTTTGCTCTATTCCGAGTTCCTCACGATATTTGCGTATGGTTTTGCAAACAATGGAAGTCTTTTTGTCTACCGGTTTCTGCGTTTTTATGTCTATGATCTTGCTTTCACCTTTATCGTCCGGATCAATCTTTTTTCTTGGCATTTTCATCTTCCTTTCATGAGTGTCGTTTTTACGGTCGTTAAATACCTTTTAACAATATTGTAATACATAAAATCAAAGTTGTCAACATATATAATGTTTACAATCAAGAAAAAATGTGATACAATATTGTCATGAGAATATATGTTCGATAAACGGAGGTGTTAACCATGTCTGAAAAACCTATTACAGTAAGTCCGTACTCTATTGATCCGTTTGAAACCCTGCTTATGACCGATGCAGAGATCGACGACCTTTATTGCAATCGCGCAGATGAGCTTTTTCGTCCGTATACAGTTATTGATGTGATTACAAAGGTATATAATCGTTCATTTATAGATGACTTAAAAGAGTCTATAAAAAACGATCAGTCTATATTGTTTACTCTCTTTGACATCAAAGGCAATTGGAAAATCACCGCATATTGGATCAATGAGTTCAGAATAAAGCAGCCCGAATCGGTGTTTTCACTGCGAGGTAATCTGTGCCCGGTTGATATCGCAGTGGATGTTAGAATCAGAGTTCAAGGAAAAGGAGTGCATCAAAAATCTTCGGTTGAGTATCGTTCGATTCAAAAAGAGATTCGATTGAGGTATATATTTGATTTTACGCCTTGCCACTTAGCGTGTAATTATGCGGGTGTGATCCTGAATAAAAAAATGTGCATTCTGGAATTGAATCCCGATGCGATTCGAATGAATAAATATCTTCTTCCGGTGCTGCGTGATTCAAAGGACTATGAGTATCTCGCACGGGAGATCATAAAAGAGGATATGCCGGAGTTCTTCAACTCTTCGAAGCCATACAGCGGTATGGATTGGCTGGAGCATATGCACCTTAAGGTGTTTACGGGCAAATTTGAAGATAGAGGTATCATGGGGGAATACTTCTTCGGACGAGGAACAGCCGAGGTGTACGATCTTGAAAGAGATACGTATGTTAAAGGCTATATCAACCCGGGCTCGATAGTGCTTAACGTGGAAACCTGCGAAACAAACGGAATGGTGAGTACTACGGCAGCGCATGAAGGTACACACCATAGATTAGCTTGGTATTACTTTATGCTGCAGCGATGCCACGGAAAACAGATCAGTTCATATCTTTGCAAACGGTTTGGTGAACGTAGAAATATGGAGAACGGAAAGTGGTCGCCTAACGATATAATGGAGCTTCACGCAAACAAACTGCCGGGATATATTCTTATTCAAACTATTCCGGGTAAGAAAAAAGCCAAGGAGTTATTAGCTTCATATGGCTCGATGAGACCGCTTGATAAGATGAAACGCCTCGTAGATGATATGGCTGACTATTATGGGGTCACAAAGACTATGACTGCTCATCGTCTTTACGATTTCGGGTATCACGATGTCAACGGTATGACACAGTATATTGACGGTCGAAAGATTCCGTGCTATTTATCAAATCTTCCAAATAACAAGACGTATACGATTGACGAAAAAGACGCTGTAAAAGAGTATCTCTCGAATCCGAAATTCAGAAAAATAATAGATACAGGTCTGTTTGAATATGTTGAAGGACATTATTGTTTAAAAACCAGTAAGTACATTTGTATTGATCAGTTTGGTTTTAAGCATTTGACATATTATGCTCGAGAGCATATGTCTGATTGTTGTCTTGTGTTTGAAGTGTCTTACAGCAGAGAGAAGATAGGATTCATTGGCGGGGTTCTCCATAAGGGAGATGCTATTCAAAAACAATCACATTTTGATTCAAAAAGCGACGGGATTCTTACTACGCCGGAAGGTCTTGCATTAAGAAAAAAACTGGAGCAACAGCGAGAGGAAATGAGAATGCTTAATTACGATTTTAATTCAATGACAAAAACTCTTATAAAACAACGGAAATTTACCGTTGCCAAACTTGCCGAAGAAACCGGACTGTCTATTGACACCATCAATGACATGAAGAGTAATTCGGAAAAAGCATTTAAGCTGGAATCAGTAATTGCAGTCTGTATTGCGATGCATTTACCGGCAGAAGTCAGCATTGATTATATCAAAAAGGCGCCTTGCAGTATTGTAGATACTGTGGATGTTTGGTTGTATAAGTATGCGATAATGAATTGGAGTCATAGGTCTGTTGCAGATGTGAATAGAATGCTGCAGGAATGTGGAGCAAAGCCACTGACAAAACTGATTTCAGATGAAAGTATATTCATAGAAGCATAAATAGATTTTTATTGGGGGATCGCAAGTCCCCCTCTTTTTTTATGCCAATTTATTGAAAACAGAGCTTATAGTATTGTTTAGTTTTCTATTGCTTGAGAAAATAATGAATCGAAAATGAATTTACAAATTATTAATAATATGTCTTATATTTGTTCATAGAAAATAGGGGGTCGAC
>CACYDO010000041.1 GCA_902773165.1 uncultured Ruminococcus sp.
ATGCGAGTGTGCTGGAATTGGCAGACAGGCACGTTTGAGGGGCGTGTGTTGTATGACGTACGGGTTCAAGTCCCGTCACTCGCACCAGTAAAGGATTTGCTTCGGCAAATCCTTTTTTGTTTGTCGTAGATTGCACCAACAAATGAAGCAAGGCTATCCATGTAAAGGACAGCCTTGCTATGCATTACCTGATCAGCTTCTTATATTATAGATCAAGGTGTTGTTAAAAGTGTATTATCAATTATAATTAATGTCGCTTTTGGTGCAGTATTTGCCGTTTTAAAAGTTCTTCGGCTGCCTGCAATGCTGCTGCCGGCGATGTGTGATGTCGGCTGACTGGCTAAGGGAAGAAACCGATCGTATTCTGAATTCTGATAATTACTTTATCAAAGCACCGATCTTCGGGTTTGCCGAAAGACCTACGCTGCAGCGGAGAACATCGAGTGCGTCGGAAGACATGATCTCTTTGTCGCCGTCGATATCGGCAACAGCGATAAACTCAGAACTATATTTCACAAGTCCGACGCTCATTCTGAGAATGCTAAGTGCGTCGGAAGAAGTTATGACGCTATCGTTGTCTATGTCGCCCACACAGCTGCCCGGGTTGGTTATTTCTTCTATTTCTGCCGGCTTAGGGTCAGGCTGTTTAGGAGTATCGCTGTTTCCTTCGTCTATCAGATTGTACGTGATGCTGCAGCTCTTTGCGTATTCTTCGGCATACGAGCCGGAGTAGCAGAGTATAACAGCGTTCTTGCTCGATACGTCATCAAACGCCATCTGGTCGATAGCAGTTACCGATTTCGGGATCTTAACAGTTTTGAGCTTCGGACAGTTTGAAAACGCCATCATTTCGATCTCCTTTATCGGTTCGGAGATCTCGACTGTTTCAAGATTTGATGCACCCGCGCAGGCGCCCATAGCGATCGAATCTATATTCTCGCCCTTAATGGAAGACGGGAAAACGACGTCCTTTTTAGTTTTATCGTAAAGCACAATGCCGTTGCCGTTCCACTGGCGCTGAAAATAGAACTGCCTGTCGTCACTCGCAACAGCTACACCGTCCTGTATAAGTCGGTCAAGCTCATCGGCGCTCACAGAAAGCGTCAAACACGAGGTTGAAATAATCATAGCGACCGAGATCAGTACAGCTGCCAATTTCTTCATATTCATAACAAAAGCTCCTCTCCTGTACGCTTTCACCATTATCTGCGCGAAAGCGTTTAGTGTTGTGTATTTTTCATACTTTTATTATATATTAGCTTTTCAAAAATGTCAATATATTATTGCCGGGCAGGCGCCCGGAGGCAGTTCCGATTTTACTTTACCGTGAAGGTAAGTTGGTCTCCGCGTTTTGGACTTCCCACTAATATTTTACATTATTTATACTCAGTCGGTATGTACCGACAGGCAGTTCCGAATTTACTTTACCGCGGCGGTCAGTTGGTCTCCGCGTTTTGGATCGCCTACTGATATTTTACATTACTTATACTTATGCCGGGAAAGCCGGACAAGTGCCCGGAGTACGCACTGCAAAAGTGGCAGACGCGGCAATAAGTATCGTCGATCAAAAAAGCCGCAACGGAACAGGCAGTTATAAGTTTGTAACTTTTCTGTGAAAGATTGTAAATACTTAGGTCTTGACAATTTTCGTTTTCTTTAATATAATAATGTTGCTATGTGATATGAATTCCACGGTATCCATGCAAATATTTTTACTGACCATCCATAGTTATATTTCAGGCTTCTGCAAAGAATGATGATTTGCGGGGAATAGTATTGCTGTATATATAATGAAAAGCAATTCTTAATTATGGGTCAAGGCCATACGGACAGCCGGGTCAACTGCCGAGCGGCGATAATTCGCCATTATTGATCGAGTTCAAAGTAACTCAGCTTTATAGGTTGGTTTATTATGACCAAAGCGTTATGCGCGTCAACTTGTAATAATCAATAAGAGTGGTAAAAGTGAGTATTTGCTATATAGACTCTGTCGGAATTTTCATTAGGTGCGAATTTCGGAAATATGATGATTATGAGGCGGTGCATTTTTATGCGGCGCCTTTTTTTAATTAGGAATGGGGGCTGCACTATGGAGGATAAGCTCAGGCTTTACGGCTTTAACAATCTTACAAAGGCGCTCAGCTTTAATATTTATGATGTATGCTATGCGAAAACGCAGCGCGAACAGCAGGACTATATCGCTTATATCGACGAGCAGTATAATTCGGAAAGACTTAC
>CACYDO010000042.1 GCA_902773165.1 uncultured Ruminococcus sp.
AGCAAGACAGAAAGCAAGACAGAAAGCAAGAGTGCCGCTGTTGATGAAGCTTCGCTGAATGCAAACTTAAATTCGCAGGAGGTACGAGTAGTTTCTACGAAGTATGTTGTTCAGGACGAGGAGTATAAGGCTCTTTATCCGGATATGCTCCAGGCTATTATTACAAACGACTCCAAGCTTGATATCAAGAATGCAGTGGTCGCATTTGTTGCGTGGGACAGCAACAAGCTCCCCGTAAAGATAAAGGGAAGCTTTGATTTCACCGATGGCGCATATGTTAAACAGGTGAATTACAGCGATATCAACTTAGCTGCCGGAACAAGCTACGGTGACAAGAGCGGATTTGAGGTGGATGAAGAATGCAATATTGCAGACTTCAAGGCTATCGTTGTTTCGTATGAAGCATTTGACGGTACAAAGTGGGAGAATCCTTATTACAGCGATTGGCTTGGCGTTTATGAAGGAAAATCAATGAAATAATATTTAAAAATTATATTAATACCGGGCAGATCTGCTGTCTGTCCGGTGTTTTTTATATTCCGAAAAAAATTTTGAGAATTTAAAACTTTTTTATCCTTTTAGGTATCTATAGATATAGGTGATTTAAGGAATGCCCGTTATTATCAATCGGGAAAAGGGGAGCAAAATATTATGAAAAGCAAAAGATTGATCTCATTAGCTGCTGCTTTAGCAGTAACTGCAGCAGCTCTTACGGCTTCTGTTTCAGCTTCGGCAGACACCAGTTTAAAAGGCGATATCAACGCAAACGGCGTTATTGAATCAGAGGACGCGCTTCTTCTGCTCAGACACTCCGTAGGTATGTCGGCTCTTGACCCACAGAAGGAGCTTATTGCCGATGTAAACGGAGATGGCAGCATTGACAGTGCAGACGCACTTGGAGTTTTGCGTATATCGGTCGGTCTGACCGATTCTGACGCACCTTCGCCTCAGCCTGCGCCCACTCCAACACCCACGCCTCAGCCTGATCCAACGCCGGAGCCGCAGCCCGGGGAAAACGAGGAGTTTTCACTGTACGCAAGGCAGGTTCTTCAGCTTGTTAACGAAGAACGAGCTAAGGAGGGAGTTCCTGCTCTTGAGCTTGACAAGACGTTATGTGAAGCAGCGCAGGTTCGCTCCGATGAGCTGTTGGATAAAATGGCTCATGAAAGACCGGACGGCAGAGATGTACAAACGGTAATGGACGAATATAATTGGACATTCGGCGTGGACTATTTTGCATTTGGTGAGAATATCGCAGCCGGACAGCCTACACCGGCAAAGGTAGTGCAGAGATGGATGGAGTCCCCCGGACACCGTGCAAATATTATGGATCCCGATTTCAAAAAGCTTGGATTAGGATACACACACGACTCTAAAACAATGTATCATCATTATTGGTCGCAGCTGTTTACGGGTTAATGCGCTCAAGCAAGTGCAGGAGGTTACGATTTTAGGCTGTTGTATAGGAAAGATGTTTTTCGCGTTTTTATCACTTCGGCAACTAAATAATAGTGAATAACGCAGCCCAAACTACTCCGGCATAGCTAATCGTAACGTTTTACGTTAGTGCCTAATGCTAGCAAAATAAAATATGTTTTTGTAGAGAACAGTAATAAAAAAACGGGATTGTCGGCGCAGACAGTCCCGTTTTTTTGCGGTTCGGAAATGTTGTCTTCTTTGTTTTCGGTTATAATTATTATTTATCGCTCAGATCATGTATAGTTTGCGAAAGTTGATTCAATTATATCTTGCAAATATACGAAGATTATGTTAAAATTTAAGAAAACAGGCGCGGTTTTTTCAGAAAGTGAGAGTGCGCCGAGAGAGGAAGTAATAACAATGTACAGTGAATACCTTGATACCATCAGCTTTGTGGCACAGTTTGACAAAGATGTTGCCGACGGTATGGAGCAGGAGCTTAAAAGACAGCGCAGAAACCTGGAGCTTATCGCTTCGGAGAACCTTGTTTCTCCTGCGGTTATGGCGGCAATGGGCTCTGTTCTGACGAACAAATACGCCGAGGGCTACCCCGGAAAGCGCTACTACGGCGGCTGTCAGTGCGTTGATATCGTTGAGGATATCGCAAGAAAAAGAGCATGCGAGCTTTTCGGTGCAGACCATGCAAATGTTCAGCCGCATTCGGGCGCACAGGCAAATATGGCAGTTTATTTTGCTCTGCTTAACCCGGGCGATACCGTTATGGGAATGAATCTTGCCGAGGGCGGTCATCTTTCTCACGGTTCTCCCGTAAATATGTCGGGTAAATATTATAACTTCGTAAGCTACGGAGTTGACCCCATTACACATCGTATCGACTATGATAAGGTAATGGAGATCGCAATGGAGTGCAAGCCGAAGCTCATCGTTGCAGGTGCGAGCGCATACCCCAGAGTTATCGACTTTGCTAAGTTCAGAGAGATCGCAGACGCCTGCGGCGCTGTTCTTATGGTAGATATGGCTCATATTGCAGGTCTTGTTGCAGCAGGAGTTCACCCGAATCCCGTTCCGTATTCCGATATCGTAACAACTACGACGCATAAAACGCTCAGAGGTCCGAGAGGCGGACTTATTCTCTGCAAGGAGGAGTACGCTAAGGCGATAGACAAGGCTGTATTCCCAGGTTCTCAGGGCGGTCCGCTGATGCACATAATCGCAGCTAAGGCAGTTTGTCTCGGAGAGGCTTTAAAGCCTGAGTTCAAGGCATACGGCGAGCAGATCGTTAAAAATGCTCAGGCGCTTGCAAACGGTCTTACAAGCCGCGGTCACAAGCTCGTTTCCGGCGGAACAGACAACCACGTTATGCTTCTTGACCTTTCCGGCACAGAGCTTACGGGTAAGGAACTTGAACACAACCTCGATGAGGTTTATATTACAGCTAACAAGAATACTATTCCCAACGAGCAGAGAAGCCCGTTCGTAACAAGCGGCGTTCGTCTTGGTACGGCTGCCGTAACGAGCAGAGGTCTTGTTGAGGAGGATATGGACAAGATCGCCGAATTTATTCACCTTGTTATCGAAGATTTCGAGGGCAATAAGGAAAATGTTCGCGCAGGCGTTGAAGAGCTGCTTGCGAAGTATCCGCTTTACGAGTAATTCGTTTGCTATTGTAATATTCTTTACGGTAATAATGATCCGGGCAGCTCGAACTATGGATCGGGTTGCCCGGAAAATTTATAAAAAATTATAAATGAAGGGAAGGCCGAATACGGAATGCCGCCGCTTGCAGATAAAATACGCCCGAATTCTCTTGACGACGTTGTAGGGCAGGAACACCTGATCGGAAGAAATAAGCCGCTGCGCAGAATAATTGAATCAGGCGAGATACCAAACATGGTTTTTTACGGTCCGTCGGGAGTAGGTAAAACGACTATTGCTTCCATAATCGCGGCAAGAACGAACAAACAGCTGCGCAGGCTTAACGCAACGACAGCGTCTACCGCCGATATAAAAGATATAGTCGCGGAGCTGAATACGTTTTCGGGAATGAACGGGATACTGCTCTATCTCGACGAGATACAGTATTTCAACAAAAAGCAGCAGCAAACGCTGCTGGAGTTTATCGAGAACGGGAGCATTACCCTGATCGCCTCTACGACAGAAAATCCTTATTTTTACGTCTATAACGCCATACTTTCGCGAAGCACTGTGTTTGAATTCAAAACGGTATCTCCCGAAGATGTGGAGCGCGCAGTAATAAGGGGATTTGAAAAAATAGGCGAGGAAAGGAACATTCAATATGTACCGGAAGACGGAGCTGCACGCCATATTGCGACTGCCTGCGGCGGAGATGTCAGAAAAGCGCTGAACGCGGTGGAGCTTTCTGCGCTCACGGCGGAGAATATGGAAGACGATGATTCCGAAACCGATCACGGAAAAGTCAAAAAGCGCGTTACTCTTGAAAGCGCCCGTGCTTTGACGCAGAAAAGTGCGCTTCGCTACGATAAGGACGGAGATTCTCACTACGATATTCTTTCGGGATATCAGAAATCTATGCGCGGCTCAGACCCGGACGCTGCGCTTTATTATCTTGCAAGGCTGCTTGATTCGGGCGATCTTCCTTCGGCGTGCCGCAGGCTTATGGTCTGCGCGTGCGAAGATGTGGGGTTGGCTTATCCGCAGCTTCTGCCGATCGTCAAGGCGTGCGTCGATATGGCGAACGCGGTCGGTCTTCCCGAAGCGAAAATACCGCTTGCAGACGCTGTTGTCATGGTTTGCAACGCGCCGAAATCCAATTCTGCATATATGGCTTACGCGGCCGCAGAGCAGGATATCCGCAGCGGCAAGGTCGGAGATATTCCGCGCAATCTGCAAAATAAGCATTACGACGGCGCTGAGAGAGAGGTAAAGGGGCAGTTCTACCTTTATCCGCATGATTACCCCGACCACTGGGTCGAGCAGCAATATCTGCCCGACATTCTGAAAGGCTCTGTTTATTACAGCTTCGGCGACAACAAAAACGAGCAGGCGTTTAAGGTTTACTGGGATACGGTCAAAGGGAGAAGCAAAAGGAAATGACGATACAGCAGTTAAAATTTGCAATAACGATTGCCGATGAAGGCTCTATGAACAAAGCTGCGCAAAAGCTTTACACATCTCAGCCGTCACTGACGAGCGCTGTCAGAGAGCTTGAAAAAGAGCTTGGAATAACGATTTTTCACCGCAGCGGCAGAGGAGTTACGCTTACGCCCGACGGAGAAGAGTTTATTATATACGCAAGAAGCGTATATTCGGAATTCACAGAGCTGGAGCAGCGTTACTCGGGCGGCGCAAAAAAAACGCGCAGAAAATTCGGAGTTTCTACGCAGCATTATTCCTTTGCGGTAAAGGCGTTTGTCGATATGGTCGGGCAGTTTGATACTGCGGAGTATGATTTTGCAATAAGAGAAACGAAGACTAAGGACGTTATCTTCGATGTTGCAAATCTGCGCAGCGAGATAGGGATACTTTATCTGAGCAGCTTCAACCGCGCGGCAATAACGAAGCTGCTGCGCACGGGCGGATTGAGCTTTTATCATCTTGCAGACTGCGGCGTTTACGTTTATCTGTGGTCCGGTCACCCTCTTGCTGATAAGGAAAAGATCACCTTTGACGATCTAAAAGCTTACCCATGTCTTTCTTTTGAGCAGGGCGAAAGCAGCTCGTTCTATTTCGCCGAGGAAATTCTCAGTACAGCGGAATATACGCGAACGATAAAGGCTTGCGACCGCGCGACTATGCTCAATCTGATGAAGGGGCTTTGCGGATATACGCTTTGTTCAGGTATTATCTGTGAGGAGCTTAACGGTGACGATTACCGCGCAGTGCCGTTTGACGTCGGCGATTCGGAAGAAAATACAATGGAAATAGGCTATATTGTCAGAAAAAATACGATCCTGAGCAGAACGGGCAGGTTGTATATTGAGGAAATAAAGAAATATCTGACCGACAGCGCAGTCGTATTAAAGCCGTAATAAACAAAAATCCCCCGATTCTCAAGGTTTACAGAGAAACAGGGGGATTTTTTATTTGCATATTCCGCAGTGAGTATATCCGAAAGACTCCAAATAACGGTGATCTTCATATGTTCCGCCGGGAGTTTCAACGTAATAATAATCGCGGTTTTCAGCTTTAATTTTTTTTGCGGCACGACATTCTGTAGTATGATATTTTTTTGTTTTTGTATTTAAAATAATTACATAATTTCCATGACCGTGATCCATTTCATTGGAAATGTTTTCCGGTGACTGAGGTTGAGGATTTATCGGCTCTTCCTGTTGTTGGGGTTCGGGATTTGCCGGTTCTTCTTGTTTTTGTGGTTCTGAGGATACAGTTTCCTTCTGACTTACTGTATCGCTGTTATCAGAATTATTTTCCGCCAATACAGAAGCTCGTAGAATATTTATGGCATCAGATGAAGTAATTACTCCATCATTGTCAACATCTGCAATACTTAACTCACTTTCATCAAATTGTGTCATGTCTGCACTGCATCTAAGTACGGAAAGAGCATCAGCTGACGTAGTGCTGCCGTCGTGATCTACATCTCCATATGTGTCTTTAGAAAGACTGCTTGCAGTTAAGCAGCAGGTAACAGAGACTATAAATGTAGCTATTGCAAATAATAAAGATAAACTCCTTCGTTTTACCATTTATGTTTTCTCCTTTGTTGTATGTAGTGGGTGCAGTTTCTGTTTAATTTGCAGAAATCAATTTTGGTGTGTATAAACTATAATTGAAACTGCGCTCGGCGGCTTGACCGGAGGTCGGCAGATTCTATCATATAAATAAAGGGATAAAAGAGATTCTCTTTATACCTGATTTAATGTTATTTGCATATACCGCAGCGAATATATCCGAGCGATTCAAGAAAGCGGTGATCTTCCTCACTGCCTCCGAATGTTTCAACGTGATATTCAAGTCGGTTGACGCTGCTCGTATTTTGTGCTGCGCGGCATTTTCCGGTATGATATTTCTTAGTTTTTTTGTTTATGATAATTACATATTTCCCGTGATTGTTTCCGATCGAGCTGCTATCGGTTTGTTGGTCATTGGAGATCGCGCTTATTTCGTTTTCGTTTTTACGAGTATCTGATTCTGTTGAATCGGATTCTGGAATATCCGTTTCGGTGATCTCGGTTTCGTGATTTTTATTTACGATATCAGTCGTTTCGGTAATTTTAATTTCATTTTCCGGCGAATCGGTAAGTTCAATTTGAGTATCTTCCGGTTCAGCAATTTCAGTTTCGTTTTCTGCTGAAACGGCAATGTCACTTTCCGGATTTTCCGGTTCAGTGTTTTGGGATTCCTTCACTGTCGGCTCGGCAATTTCGATTTCCTGTTTAATTGGAGGAACTTGTTTTTTGGAGTTTGATTTATTTTCCTGTTCTGCGAGTGCTTTGAGAATTTTATTTTCATCGGAAAGACTGCGTGCGTTCAAGCAGCTTACGATAGCTGTGATAATTGAAGCCGCCGCAAATAAGAAATATAAACCTCTGCGTATTTTCATTGCTGTTTTCTCCGTGGTTGTATGTAGCTGTCATTTGTTTTCAGAATTGCAAGGTAATCTGTCTGCGGGCTCTTCCTTGCCTTGCAAAAATTATCCTCGAAAATCTTTTAAAGGTTTTAATTGAATATTAGGGAAGCACTGATTAAATCGAGTGCCCATATCGCGCAGTCAGATTTTCAGTTAGATTGCGCGAAACGACCGCAGGAATACTGACGTATTTCAAGGGAGTTGAGTGCAATATGACGAAAAGATGCAAGCGAGATGGGCGCTCAGTCCGAAGGACGTGATTTAATCAGTGATTCCTTAGTATTATTTACGATAAAGATAAAGCAAAGCGGCGCAGATGGAGATTACCCTTCTGCGCCGACTTCAGAGTCTGATTATTCATCACTCTTGCGCTTTGCAAGCATTGCGGCTGCTGCACCTGTTAAGGCGAAAAGGATCGGGAAAAGACAGAGTGTTGTATTATATCCCGTCTTCGGAGATGTAACCTTAGACTCGTTTGAAGACGATGTGTTTGTATTGGAATCGGTCTTGGGGTTGGAGGAAGCCTCCGACTCAGTTTTTGATTCGTCGGGGAACAAAACCGCCCTTGCGCCTGATTCGTTGTAATTAGCACTGTCTGCGTAGGTTTGATATTTATCCCAGACATCTTCGGCAGTTGTTCCGAATGCAGAGATCGCGTTTGCTATTTTTTCTGTAGTTACGACATCTTCGCCTCTTTTATTGGTAGTGCCCAGGCGGTTAAGCATGAATTTCGCAACCTCGTTTGCACTATCGGCATTGGGGTGAACCGATTCACCGAATAACTCGCCGTCGGGAGTAAAGCTGAGTCTTGTTGAAAGACCGCAGTTTTCAAACTTTGCGTGACGGATCTCGGGATCGTCGGAGGGAGCAGTGTAGATCTCGTCGGTGAGCTTTGCGGTATCGTCGATAGCGTCCGTTGTAAGAACGCAGTCGTATGTACTGTTGCCTGTGTCGGGGTCGTAGAAAATCACGTATATTTCATGATCATCGGGAATTTCGACATAGTATTCAAACACGCCGTCGCCGCGATTTGAACCATCAATCGACTTTGTACCCCATGTATCCTTGTCAGTCCAGCTGCCGTCCTTTTTTGCGTACATTGTAGTTTCTTCGGTCGTGTCAAAAATAAAGAACTGGATCCTTGAAGAATTCCACTCGCCCGGGTCGAAAAAGATATATCCGAATACTTTTCCGTCGTTTGTACGATCTGGCGGAAGACGGTATGTATCGAACTTAGCGTCACGAATTTGTGGAACATAGTCGGG
>CACYDO010000043.1 GCA_902773165.1 uncultured Ruminococcus sp.
CACTGCAAAGCGGCGTTTTTATCACGTTAGTTGAATCGAAACGTCCGCCCATGCCCGTTTCAAGCACAACAACATCGCACGAGGATTTCTTGAAATACTTAAAAGCCATCGCAGTAACGAACTCAAACTCTGTGATGATATCACCGTTATCGCGCATTTTTTCCACAACGGGGAATATCTCCTCAACAAGCTTTACAACATTGCTTTCGGATATCTGCTCGCCGTTTATCTGCATACGTTCGCCAAATCCGGTAATATGCGGCGATGTAAAAAGACCTGTTTTATATCCGGCGCTTGTTAGGATCATTGACAGCATATTGCAGACAGAGCCTTTTCCGTTTGTTCCTGCGACATGAACGAATTTCAAATCGTCCTGCGGATCGCCCAGAAGCGACATCAGCTTTTTTATTCTGTCAAGCCCGGGGCGAGAGCCGAAAACGAGCAGGGAATCTATTTTATTTATGGCTTCGATATACGTCATCTGATATACCTCCCGAATTATTATAAGCAGGCGTGCCGAGGGCGACACGCGCCGCCAGGCAGTTCCGATATAGTTTTATGCAACCCGAAATTCATTTCCGCAAATAAAAACACACGTATACTCCAAAACGTGGAAACCAGTTTTCGTTACTTCAAAGTAAAAACGGAACTGTCAGCGGCGGCACTTGGCCTGCCCCATACCCCGCAAACTTTTTTCTTTTAATCTTCGATTACTTCCAGCTCTTTTTCGTCAATAATTCGTACTTCCTTCTTATTGAAAATATCATATATTACCGGAACTACAAATAACGTCATGATCGTCGCATAAAGCAAACCTCCGATGCAGACAAGCGCTATCGGGCGCATCATCGCAGAGCTGGCGTCCTGGTTAAACGCCATGACCGAAAGTCCGAGAATAGTCGTCAGCGCCGTCATAAAAATAGGTCTGAGCCGCGTAATACCTGCTTCTATCAGAGCTTCGCGCTTGCTCATGCCCTCCTGCCGCAGCTGATTCACATAATCGACAAGCACAATACCGTTGTTAACGATTATTCCTGCCATCATTACAAATCCGATTATAGCAATTACGCTCATATCAAGTCCGGAGATCAGCAGCGCGATAAATCCGCCCGTAAATGCCAGCGGTATCGTGAACATGATGATAAACGGCGAAAGAAGCGACTGGAACTGCGCCACCATTATCATGTAAATGAATACAATAGCCAATGCAAGCATTTTTCCAAGCTCGACTACGGCTTCCATTGTTGTTTCGTAAGAACCCGTAAGCTCGTATGTCACATTCGAGGGCAGATTCATCTGATCGATCTTGCCGCGCGCTTCTCTTGCGACGTTAGTCGTATTGTAGCCGTCCTTAACGTCGGCGGTTACAGTCAGGCAGCGGCGCTGTTCAAGTCTTCTGATAGTATTAAGGCTGTCGGCATAATCTATAGACGCGATATCCATAAGCTTTACGGAAACGCTGTTGCCCTGGAAATCTGTCGTTTTTATAACGTGGTCGCGCAGATCCTTTTCTGTCAGCGCTTCGCTCTTGCTGTCGATGACCTCTACAGTGATGGAATCTTCCTCCGTTTCAAGCTGCGTCGCTGTCTTATTGCTGCTCATGTAGCTCGTAATGTCCATAAACACCTGAGCAACAGTCAGTCCCTTTTTCATTGCCTTTTCTTTGTCAACGCTTATTCGAAGCTCACGCGTCGTTTCGTCAATGCCGTTTGACGCATTTTCAGTGCCGGGAACTGTTCCCACAACATCGGATATCTTCGTTGCGTACTCCTGCAATTCGTCCATATCGTTGCAGTAAACGTTGATAGACAATCCCGAACCAAACATTGCGTCCATCATATTACCCATTCCGGACGCGTCGATAGCAATCTCACAATCGAGATCGGCACACTTATCCTCGATCTCTTTACAAATATCGGAGATCGGCTTTGACAGGTCGCTTTCGTCCTTTAAAATAACGTAAACGGAGATAGAAGTATCATTTCCGCCGCCGCCCATTCCACCGAACGATACGCTTGAAAGAACGTTAGAACCGACTATTACGCCTACGTCGTTAACGTCGCTGACAGTTTTTAGTCTTTCGCTGATCTTATCCCCCGTTTCGGCAGCCTGTTTGAAGTCTGCCTCCTCCGGCATTGTAACCGTCATTGAGATCTGAGTACTCTGCATATCGGGCATGAACGAGAATCCGCGCGCGATAGCGCCGTAGCCCGTTGCGCCCAAAAGGACGATAGAAACAATGATAACAAGCGCCTTATGGTCTAGCGTAAAGCCCGAGAATCTGCGGTATGCCGCTGTAAACCTCGATTCGCCGCCATTCGAGCGCTGCTTTGCTTCCTTGCGAAGAATACTCTGAGCCATTGCCGGAACGAGAGTAATCGCAACGATCAGGCTTGCAAGCAGAGAATAGCCTATCGTCAGCGCCATATCCTGGAAGAGCGTTCTTGTAATTCCCTCAGTAAAGACGATAGGAAGGAATACACACACTGTCGTTGCAGTAGACGCGATTATCGCTCCCGTCACCTGAACCGCGCCCGAAACAGCCGCCTGAACAGCCGTCGCGCCATTCTTTCGCAGACGATAAATATTCTCGATAACAACGACTGAGTTATCTACAAGCATTCCTACGCCCACGGCAAGGCCGGAAAGCGAAATAAGGTTGAGCGATATTCCCGTAAAATACATAAGAACTATCGCGAAAATTACGGAGATAGGTATCGAACACGCGATAATAAACGTAGGTCTTAAATCTCGCAGGAAGAGCAGAAGGATCACAATGGAGAATAACGCGCCCCAAAGCAGATTGCTGATGACGGAATCAACGATCAGGTGAATATAATCGCCCTGATCCATCAGCATTGTAAAATGGAGATCGGGAAACTCCTCCGTAAGTGCTTTCAGCTCCTTGGAGATATTGTCGGAGACCTCAGCTGTCGCCGCGTCGGACTGCATCGTAAACGAAACGACAACGCCGTTTTCACTGTTAAGCTTAGCGTATATCTCCTCGCTGTTGTCGGTCATTTTTACATCGGCAACATCTTCAAGATATATCGGTTCTACGCCGTCAATTCCAAGATCAAAAAGCATAAGCTTAGAAAGCTCGCCTTCGCTGCCGAACTTATCGCCCACGCGGACGAGCAAATTTTCTGTTCCTCCCGTAAGGTAGCCTGCCGGCATGGAAAAATTCTGCGCCGTAAGCACCTGGGAGATCATATCCATAGTTATGGTCTGTTTTACATCAGCTTTTTCAAGAGCCTCTTCCTTCGTTGTTTTCAGCTGATCTATCGACTGATCTATCTGCGTTTTCGACTGTTCAAGCTGAGCTATAGTCGATGTGACGGTAGATTCTGTAACTTTAAGCTCGGCAGAAGCGGAACTCATCTGATACTCGGCAGCAGATTTCTGCGTACCCAGCTCTTTTTTTGCGTCATCAATCGTAGCAGAACCTTCTTCGAGCTGATCTATCGTATCGTTTAATGTTGTAATACCCTCGTCTATCTGCGAAATGCCCGATTCAAGCGCGGCAACGTCATCGTCGATCGTTTCAAACGATGTTCCAAGCTTTTGAAGCGCTGAATCCAGAGTATTTATAGCGTTTTCAGCGAGATCGAGAGCCGTTTTCGTTGCAGGAACAGCTGCTGCAAGAGCTACAGGGTCAAGCCCCTTTGCAGAGATTTTTGCTTCAACCTCGGCAAGCTCAGCTTTAGTCTGTATGTACTCCGGGTCTGATGTTATCGCGGCGGCGGCAGCTTCCTTCTGTTCGTCGGAGAGAGACAAATCAGTATTAATAGCGAGAAGAGAGATATCATATCCGCTGCTTTTTTCAAAAAGCTCTGTGTAGGAATCATTAAGCTGATTAAGCTCGTCGTACTCGGTGCTTAATTTGTCGCGGCGGTCGGTAACCTCGTGAATAGCCTTTTGCAGCTCTTTCATCATGCCCAAGGTCTGTTCAAGCTGCTGCTTCTGATCCGTAAGATCTGAGATCGTGTCAATAAGCATGAGCTTCGTTTCAAGCAGCTCCCTCTCCTTTGAGGAGATCTCCACCTCAGCCGCTGCAAGAGCCGCCGCTGCCTCCTCTTGAGCTGCGTCCAGGTCTTCCTTGCCCTTCTCTATCTCTTCCTGACCTGCCTTAGCCTGCTCGATACCGTCTTCGATCTGAGTTTTTGCACTGTCTAAGGTTTCCTCAGCGTCCTTAAACTGATCCATAACGGCGCTGCGAACCTTTTTATTTACCTTGTCTATTTTTTCCTCGGAAAGCACGACTTCAAGCGTCTGATCGACAACGCCGCCTACAGAAACGCTCGCCACGCCGTTTATGCCTTCGAGCTTATTCTGAAGCGTATCTGACGTAAAATCGGAAAGCTCATATATCGTGCTGTTTTCGCGGCTGATCGCCACGATCGCCACGGGAAGCATATTCGGATTTATCTTCATCGTATACGGTGCGCCGACCTTCTCGTCCCACGAACCGCTCAGCTGAGTCAGCTTACTGTTGATATCCACAGTCACGGAATCCATATTTGCGTCTTCGGCAAACTCCACAGTAACCATGGAGTAATTTTCAGACGAGCTTGACGTCACTGAAACAACGTTATCAAGCGTCGCCATAGATTGTTCCAAAGGTCTTGTTACAGTCGTTTCGACCTCTTCGGGGCTTGCTCCTATATAAGTCGTTATGATGATAACATACGGGAACTCCATGCTTGGAAAAAGGCTCGGGGTCATCTCCGTATATGAAACTACGCCGAGTACTATTACTAGAACTACGGCAACAAGCACCGTAAGCGGTTTTTTAACGCTGTATTTTGTCAACATCTGCACCACTCCGTTTTGCACGTTTGTACATATAGCACAAATCTAAATAATTAAAATATCAAAGCACATGGTCTTAATAGCTATAATTATTGAAATTTCGCCATAAGACCCCATAATGAGATTATACATTAGCGGCGCAGGGAAAAAGTTAAATTATTGTTAATATTAGTCTGATAAAACATAACGAATTTACAGATAAATCTATCTGTGATTTTATACAACATACAACACTGCGCCGAACTTTCTGAAATATTGCCGTAAGGCTATCCGACAAAGTTTCCGGTAAAATTTAAAAACTTAAAAAAAGCACTTGACAAACTTCAAAATATATGATATTATATTATACGTTCGGTAAACACTGATATTTCAGTGTAGCTGATGAATCTATGCGAGTGTGCTGGAATTGGCAGACAGGCACGTTTGAGGGGCGTGTGTTGTATGACGTACGGGTTCAAGTCCCGTCACTCGCACC
>CACYDO010000044.1 GCA_902773165.1 uncultured Ruminococcus sp.
ATTTGCAGGTAAAGGGAAGAAAAGGATAGTGTAATAAAGCTAAAAGCCTTGCTCTACGGTTCAGAGAGCAAGGCTTTCTTCTTTTTTTTATCTGACAAGGTGCATTATTATACATAACAAAAAACGCAGACCCACCGTATCGGTCAGATCTGCGTTTTACAGCTTAAGATTTTAATAGCTTCAACAAAGTGTCTTTAAAGGTTTCACTCGCTGTTTTTGTTGCCACATCAAAGTTATAGCTGTCAAAGGTAACTCCCGAATCGTAGCCATACCCTTCCTGATACAAAACTACCTGTCCGTAGCAGTCATCATCATCGGTCATCACAGCAGCGTGGCATGATTTTGTTTCAAGCAAATAACCGTCCCAAAGAACACACGCCATCGCAACGCCGTCGGCATCGGCTGCGATAGGCTGACCTATTGCTTCGGTATTGAATTCGATAAGTCCGCTGAATGCCTTTGCAACAAATACAGACATTGCGTTTCCAAGTCCAAAGCCGCTTGTGCCCATTAATCGCACTTCTTCACTTGCTTCATGGGCTCGGGGTCTTTATCAAAACCAAGCGCATCAGCCAAAATACCGTAGTTACTTTCTAATATAAAACTGATTTATCCATTTTCGAACTCCTCTGTATTATGGTTTATTTCGCAAATCTGCTCATTTTCTAAACAATTTCTTTATGGTTCAACAATTCTGCTTGAATGATATAAACCATTTATAGTTCCCTGCAATATCTTCTCTCCGTCGAAGCCGTCAATATCAAGCATCTCCGCCATGATGAGCCATGTCTTTTTTATGCCAAAGCAATTCTCCGCAATAGCTTTGATATAATTGTAGCTGAAATCGGGAATGAATTTTCCACCTGCCGTTGTTACATAAACAAGCTCGTTTGCTCTGCACATTCCTATTGGATTACCATTTTCATCATAACGGGAGACTATCCCGACAGCATATATATTTTCAATATACACTTTCAATAATGAGGGAAAGGAACCGTCCCAGAACGGTGCGGAGATCACTATACTTTCCGCATTTGCGAATTGGTGAGCATAGCGAAACATCGTATCGGTCGTATCGCCTGCCGCAAGCAGATTTGTTCGCCTTTCAAGAACGTCCCTTGACAACGGTTTTATGTTTTCATCAGGCAGATACAGTTCGGAATATTCTCCCATTATATCAAGTACCGCTCTTGCAAGGCGGTCTGTCCTTGAATTGACTCGAACGCAACTGTTAATATACAGTATCATTTTCTAACCTCACAGGATTCCGTAGCACATCAAAAAAACAAATACTTCTCATACGAATGCCTCAATCAAAGTTTTTCCGTTGACTTCTTTCGTTATAAATCCGTTATTCTTTTTCTTGTTGAAGCTATAGGTCAGCATATAGCCCTTCTCAAGATAATAATATTCGAGATAATCGGCAAGCTGAATCTCGCCCTTCTCGTGATATGCTTTTCCCCGCCATATTTTCAGTTCAACCACAAAACGCTCACCAAGATAATCTATTACGATATCCATGCGTTCGTTGTTGCGTGTCCTGCTTTCAACATAGTAATTACCTGTTCCGTTGATGATTGGACGGATAAAGAGCATGAAGCGTCTTCTCCCCTCTTCCTCGTCAAAGGCTTCGGCTTTTCCTTCGTAGATATCGTCAAACACTGTGATATATCGTTCCAGCAGTTTCTCCATGTTCAAGCGACCGTTTTCAATGATTTGCTCTTTGCTATTTGAGCCTGTACGGGAGATCGGGCTGTCTTTAACTTCTTTGAGATTCAAGAAATAGTTGTAGAGAATTACTTCAAATATTCTGTTTGAAATCGTGAGTGCTCCATTCGTATTTGTTACAAACCCGTACATTTCTCCATCGATGGAAGGAATGCTATATTGATTATACAATATACGTTCACCGCTGAACAGAATACGCTGTAAAAGTTCACTCAACGGTTCATTGTCATAGACCTTACCCATCAGCGAATCGAACAGTGTATTTTTCTCCAATAGAATATGCTTCACTGCTTCACTTACTCCGAAGACACTCCACTCGGTAGGAAATTCCGTATCAATTATCTGACAAATTCGGCTGACAAGAAATGGGTAACCGCTTGTGTAA
>CACYDO010000045.1 GCA_902773165.1 uncultured Ruminococcus sp.
AGTACATATCCAGTCGGATAAATTGAGCATAAACAGCAGAAAAAGCCTTTTCTTTGCGCCAAGCGCAGTATCGTCGTGAAATACGGCAAGATTTTTCATAAAGCACCACCTGCGGCAATACGTTTGGTACTGCACAAAATTATAATGTTAACAGGTAGTCTTCCCAATTTCAGACCGTTTATGCTTGCGGCGTGTTGCCGATGATAGTTCCGATTATTCTTTTGTGTGACAGATAATTTGTCTGCGCACTTTGGAGTCTGAGAATATTAGAGGCTGTTCTTTATCAAAGCTGACTATCACTTCCATCGGAACTGTAGGCAGCCGACAACAGCATAGCAGTTTTTAAAACAGCAGTCTGCGTTTTTCCGTCTGCTATCTGATTGTTCATTACCATTTCAACCGCCTTATTAAGCGGAATGCGCTCAACATTAAGAAATTCGTCCTCGTCAAGCCTTTGTTCGTCAAAATGGTCTACTCGGCACATGTACATATACAGCACCTCGTCTGTAAATCCGGGAGAAACGTACTGCGCCCCTAACGATACGTAATTATACCCCACTGCGCCTGTTTCTTCAAGGAGCTCGCGCTTGCCGTTTTCAAGCGGCGTAGTTTTCGGGTCATCTACTTTTCCGGCAGGCAATTCAAGCACTATCTCGTGAAACGGATAGCGATACTGCTTAACAAACAGCAGCTCGTTTTCTTTCGTAAGAGCAGCAACAGCCACGCCTGCCGGGTGACGAGCCACCTCGCGTTTTGCCGGTTTGCCGTCGGGAAGCTCAACATCGTCAAGCTCCAGGCGTATTATTTTGCCGTCATACAGCGTTTTTGATGATATAGTTTTTTCTTCCAACTTCATAGCTTTTTAAATCCTTTATTATTATCGTTCCTCGCCCCTGTAGAACATCGCCAGAGTATCGGGACCGCAGTGAGCGCCAAGCGCAGGACCTATCTCGGAGATAACGACGTTTGATATCCCGTAGTTTTTCGTGATAGAACGCGCAAGAAGATCTGCGTCTTCGGCACAGTCTGCGTGCGTGATAAAAACTGTGTCGCTGCCGTCGGGGTAGTAATTCTGATTCATCTGCTCTACAAGCTTTGCAATAGCCAGCTTTCTGCCGCGCGCCTTGTATACTACCTTCAGCTTGCCGTCATAGTCTGTTTTAAGAACGGGCTTGATGTTCATGACAGAACCAACTGCCGCCGCTGCTGCGGAAATTCTTCCTCCGCGCTTCAGGAAAAACAGATCGTTCGGAGTAAACCAATGACAAATGCTGTGCTTGATATTTTCGGCATAATCACGCACTTCCTCGATCGTATCGCCTTGTTCCATACGGCTTACGCAGTGGTAGATAAGCATTGACTGACCCATTGAACCGCACAGACTGTCAACGCAGATTATCTTGCGCTCGGGGTACTCCTCGCGCAGCTCTTCGGCAGCTATCAGGCTGACGTTAAACGCTCCGCTGAGCGCAGTGGAAAAGCCGATATAAAGAACGTCCTTTCCTATATCGAGCTGCTTTTTAAAATATCTCATATAATCGTCAATAGACGGCGAAGCAGTCTTTACCACTACGCCGCGGCGAAGTATATCGTAAAAGCTTTCCGAACCTATATTCAGGCTTGAAAGCGTACAGTCAAAGCTTTTTCCTGCGATCATTACCTTTAGCGGTACAGCGCTTATCCCTAGCTTTTTGGCAACCGAAAGCGGCATATCACAGGCTGTATCGGTCACAATAGAAAATGTACTCATTTTTTCATATCCTCCGTTTAATGTTGTTGTGTTTATGTATATTTTCGGCAGAGAAATCCGAAAATATAATTATACACATTAAGTATATTACAAACTCAGTTTTTAGTCAACCGTTTCGCACTCTCAATTTTAGCGGTTTTGTCCTATATTATAAAACAATATGTCATAAAAACGGTGAATTATTTGAATTATAGCATTACCCATTTGTTAATTTTTTATAAAATTTTAAAATTGCCAATAATTTTATTGTTTTTTAGTGACATTTAAATTTTTTTGTGATATAATACTTTGTATAGAATTCAAACAATGGGGAAATGTCCCGTATTATTCGTATACTTTCCGCTTTTGCAAAACGCATAATAGATTTCTGGCTGGAATTTTGTCAGACAGGTTGACTGACGCAGTATGACAAAATTATAGCAGAAGGATATAGGTGGTCTGCAATAGAGAAAAGTATCACATGAAGGGAAGATGTATAACGGAACAGATCATTAATATAGAAAGGCTGGAGCAGGCTGTTAGGCTCTTCGGCAGCTTTGACGAAAATATTAAGCTTGTGGAAAAAGCCTACGGAGTAGACGTTGTTGTGCGCGGCTCTGAGCTTAAGGTTTGCGGCGAACCGGAAGCTGTTTCGCTCGCTTCGAAAACGATAGAAAGCATGCTTTTGCTTATCAGCAAGGGCGAAACGCTTGGCGAACAGAATGTGCGCTACTGCATTTCTCTTGTAAACGAAGGCAGCGAAGACAGACTGGCAGCGCTTACGGGCGACTGCATATGCGTTAGCGCAAAGGGCAAGCCCATTAAGCCGAAAACTATCGGACAGAAGCGGTACTGCGACGCTATAAAGAGCAATACCATTACGATCGGCGTAGGCCCTGCCGGAACAGGTAAGACTTATCTCGCGGTCGCACTTGCCGTTACGGCGTTCCGCGCTCATGAGGTCAACAGGATAATCCTTACGCGCCCTGCTGTTGAAGCAGGTGAAAAGCTGGGATTTCTCCCGGGAGATCTTCAAAGCAAGGTAGACCCCTATCTGCGTCCGCTTTACGACGCATTGTTTGATATGCTCGGCGCGGAAACGTATCACCGTTACGTTGAACGGGGCAACATTGAGGTCGCTCCTCTCGCCTATATGCGCGGCAGGACGCTTGACGACAGCTTTATCATTCTCGACGAAGCGCAGAATACTACGGGCGAGCAGATGAAAATGTTCCTGACGCGTCTTGGCTTCAACTCTAAAATGGTCATTACGGGAGATATCACTCAGATCGACCTGCCCGACGGCAGACGAAGCGGTCTGAAAGAATGTATGAAGATACTGAGAAACATAAACGACATCGCTCAGGTATCGTTTAGTGAAAAAGACGTTGTAAGACATCGCCTTGTACAGGATATCATTAAGGCATACGCAAAATCAGAGGAGGTAAGAAGAAACAAATGACGAACAAAATAAGGGTGGTCATCACCAATAAGCAAAAGAAAGTAAAGATCCCTACCGGCATGCGCATGCTTGTGCGCCGCTGCTGCAACGCTGTGCTTAAGCTTGAAAAATTTGAAGGCTCGGC
>CACYDO010000046.1 GCA_902773165.1 uncultured Ruminococcus sp.
AAAACTCCTGTTGACGTATTCTATATCGTTGACAGCTTTGGCGCGCTCTATCCGGAGCAGCTTGAGCGAATTGCAGACATTTATCTCAATTTTGCCGCAAAGTACAACAAGAAGGTCGGCATTCACGCTCACAACAACCTCCAGCTCGCGTTTGCAAATACGGTAGAAGCAGCCGGTATCGGCGTAGACTGGCTTGACGCTACTTATTCGTCTATGGGCAGAGGTGCGGGCAACTGCGCAATGGAGCTTTTGCTCGGATTCCTGCGCAACCCAAAGTACGAGATCTATCCTGTATTCAAGTTCATTCAGGATCACATGGTCAAGCTTCGTCAGGACGGCGTTGTCTGGGGATACGATTTACAGTATCTTATGACCGGTCTTCTGAACCAGCACCCAAGAACTGCGATCAAGTTCACGAAAGAAGCACGCACCGATTACGCAAACTTCTACAAAGAGATCATTACCGAAGAAGTATAATTTTTCGATTTGTTTCTTATTTTAAGAATAAATAGGGTATATCGCATGAAAAAGAAACAAAAAAAAAGGCTCGTTTTCGGGTCGATAGCAGCACTGGGTCTGACAGCCGCAATTTTATGCACAGCGGCTGTCGTTCAGGCGACGCGCGGACCACTGCCTCATTCCGACCAGAACGAAACCGATAGCTTACAATCTGATATTGAAAATATTATTCTCGAAGCAGACGCAAGCGACACATCGAATATTCATTTTGAAGAGGATCTTAAACCATCTATTGATTTTATCATAGAGGATATAAAAGAGCGCTGCGGCGGAGACTGGTCTGTGTACATCGAAGTTCCTTCAACGAAGGATACGCTCAGTATCAATCAAAAGAAAATGCAGGCTGCAAGTCTTATAAAGCTGTATATAATGGGCGCCGTATATGATGAGTACGAGGAGCTTGAAGATTATTACAAGGGCGAAGATCTCCCGTGGCTGATGGAAGCAATGATAACGGTAAGCGACAATGAGTCCGCCGACCAGCTTGTAATTATGCTCGGAAGAGGCGACGCCAACGAGGGCAAGAAAAAGGTTAACGATTTCTGTCATTCTCTCGGACTTAACAACACGGTCATGGGAAGACTTATAGAACAAAACGACATTGTAAACGACAATTTCACCACAACAGAGGACACAGGTAAATTTCTCTCAATGATATTAAACGGCGACCTTAAACATTCAAAAGAAATGATAGAATATCTCAAAGCGCAGACCAGAGTCAGCAAGATCCCCGCAGGTGTTCCCACAAGCGTTATGACTGCGAACAAAACAGGTGAGCTTGACGACGCTCAGGACGACGCCGCTATCATTTTTGCAGGAAAGCCATACATTCTTTGCGTTATGGCAGATGGTGTTGAAGACTATCAGCCGCCTATGGAAGCTATTGCCGATATTTCCGAGGAAACTTACATTTACCTTGCTCCAAAACTGGTGGAAAGAGAGTCGGAGTAAAGGAGGCAAGTATGAACGACAAGATACAGCAGCTCAAAGAGCTTGTGCAAAGCAGCAAGAGGATCGTTTTTTTCGGCGGCGCAGGCGTTTCGACCGAAAGCGGAATCCCTGATTTCCGAAGCAAGGACGGTCTTTACAATCAGAAATACGATTATCCGCCCGAGGAGATACTCAGCCACACGTTTTTTATGAAAAAAACGGAGGAATTTTTTAAATTCTACCGCGACAAGCTCGACAGCCGTAAATATAAGCCTAACATTACTCACGAGCGTCTTGCCAAGCTTGAAGAGGAAGGAAAGCTCTCTGCCGTAGTCACTCAGAATATTGACGGACTTCACCAGGAGGCAGGCTCTAAAAAGGTGTACGAGCTTCACGGCTCTGTTCTCAGAAATTACTGCATGAAGTGCAAAAAATTCCATTCTGCTGAAGAAGTTTTCGGTGTTACCGGCATTCCGCGCTGTGAGTGCGGCGGTCTTATCAAACCCGACGTCGTGCTTTACGAAGAGCCGCTCGACGATAAAGTCGTCCGCGGTGCCGTTAAAGCGATAAGCAGCGCCGACCTTCTTATTATTGGCGGCACATCGCTGACCGTTTACCCTGCAAGCAGCTATATAAGCTATTTTAACGGAAATAAAATGGTGCTTGTCAATAAATCCTCTACTCAGTACGACGGTATGGCAGATCTTGTAATCAATCAGGGACTGGGAGAAGTATTTTCTCAGATATAACTGAACTATGGTATTTATTACCTATATGCGCTTCGACATATTAGCAGATTTGTATAAAAATTTATTTTATTTAAGAAAACTATTGATTTTTCTGCTGTATATTGTATAATTATTCTGTAGTTATTATTGTTCGGCATTATAATTATAAATGATGAATAATATATTAACACATAACAAAACCTACGGCACAGCTCATGCTGTGCCGATTTTGTTTTTATATTTTGTTTTTATTTTATATTACTACACAAACAGGAAAAGGACACACGATTGCTCTGTGTCCTTTCCCTGTTTTGTTTTGGGGTTATTTATCTTAATATAAGAAGTTAGCCGGGTCGGTGTACGCACCGTTTTCCGTAATCCGGAAGTGAAGGTGCGGACCGGTCGAATCACCTGTCGAGCCTACAGAAGCTATCACTTCACCCTGCTCAACGTGCTGACCGTATGCAGCATATATCGCGCTGCACTGTGCATAAGTCGTCTGATACCCGTTACCGTGGTCGATAACTATATAGCAGCCTAAGCCCTCGTTGCTGTAATCCTCAACTACGCTTACTACCGTTCCGCTTGCAGAAGCGAGAACCGGAGTTCCTTCGCCTGCACCGATATCTATACCCTTGTGCAGATGATCCCCTTCATCGTAACCAAATCCACAGGTTACATATCCCTGTGCAGGCCAGATAAACTGAGAATTCGTTGTGGACTGCTCCGTATTATTCGGAGTATTGCTGTCGGTCGAAGCGTCATTATCGCTGCTTGCTTTTGTATCAGTATTTGAATCAGCGCTCTTAGCCTTATCGACATCTGAGTTCGCTGTCTTGTTATCTTTCTCTGTATCGCTTGATTTTGTCTTATCTTCTGTTTTTGCTTCGGCTTTCTTATCGGAATCGGAAGAAGCGTTTGCTTTTTTCTTCTCCTCTTCCTCATTCTGAGCGATAAGACGCTCGTCGTCTGCCGAAACTGTGATCACTTCATTTACAGGCTTTTTCGTTGCAGTTACCTTCACATGCTCAGACGATATTTTTTCATCGTCTATATATACGCTTTCATTTGTTGCAACGCCCTCGCCTATCTGCCCCTTTGTCGTTACCTTCTCATATCCCGAAGGCTGCGAATTATCGGCCTTATAGGTGGTCTTGTATCTGATCTTTACATTCTGCTCCTGCAAAACGGTGATCTTATAGCTTATATCAACATTATTTTCCAAACGATTTTTAAGCTCTGCTTTATCTATTACGGAATCCTTCGCATAAAGACCTACTTCAACGGCAACACTGCTGTTAAATTCAACCTTCTGCACATCTCCAAGCTCCGCAGAAGCCTTTTTCTTATCTTCAAGAAGCCCGTTCAGAACTTCCTGCGCCTCTTCCTCGCTGATTACCGAGCCTACAAACGTTTCGTCAACGAAAACGCCGCAAAGCTCGTCCGCCAAGGAATTATCATTAGCGATAATTGAACGGCTAAGCTCGGTCGAATTCGTAAATTCCGACGTATTGTTTACAACAGCAACTCTGTACTGCGGCTCGTTTTCAAGCGAATCAAGACTTTTATTAATTATCCTGCTGTCTATCAGGCTCGTTGCTTCCTGTAAAACAGAGGCGTTCTCAACTACTCCCAGCTGTTCGTCGTTGTACGATACTACAAGTCCGAACTGGAGCGAATTCATATAGCAAACGGTGCTTACGAGCAGTATAAGCGCCATTGACGGCATAAGATAATTGATAAGAGCCGAACGTCTTGCCTTCCTCTTGTTCAGCTTTCTCTGCTCCTGCCTGCGATACCTTTCCTCCCTGATCTGCTCTATGCTTTTTTCCTCAACCGTGCAATCCTCATACGGCGCTGATTCGTAAGAATCATAAAAGCCGTCGTCCTCGCTTGTGGAAAAATTTGCCAGCAGCTCGGGAGTGATCTCAAAATCATCTCTTTCAAACTCAGACAATTAAAACAACCCCTAATTCCGGTCGCTCACACAAAACAGTGCCCGACGTCCCGGCTCTGTGTCCTGCGCTTGCTTCCTATCCATAATTATTACACGTCTGTAAAAATTAACTACATATATTATAACATAAAGTTACAGAAATGCAACCACTTTTGTTAAAGTTTGTAATCTTTGTGAATCATGCACAAATTAATAATTATATTATTTCGCATTTTAACTCATTTATGCATATAATTTTTGAAATACAGGATAAGTGTAAAATAATAATCAGCGGCGCGGAAACCGGTTATTCGTCACGATCAAGTAAAACCGGAACTGCCCCGGTGTGTATACCCGGATTTTCAAAATATTTACAAAAATCCTTCATACAGCATTCGCTGCATTTCGGAGAACGCGCAGTACACACAGCTCTGCCATGAAGGACAAGACGATGACAAAAATCATTAGATTCATTCGGGTCTAGTGCGCTGCGAAGAATTTTTTCTATTTTCACAGCGTCACGAATATCATGAAAACCGAGGCGCGATGTAATGCGAATACAATGCGTATCCACAACGACGGCAGGCTGATGATAGACGTCTCCCATAATAAGATTTGCAGTTTTTCTGCCTATACCCGGCAAAGACGTAAGCTTTTCTATCGTATCGGGAACTTCGCCGCCAAAATTATCGCAGATACTGCGGCACATCAGAACGATATCGCGCGCCTTTGTTTTATACAATCCGCAGCTTTTTATAAGCTCCTCAACGTCGGCGACGTCGGCTGCGGCGAACTCCTCTGGTGTTTTATATTTCTCAAAAAGCGCAGGAGTAACGATATTAACGCGCGCGTCTGTACACTGAGCAGAAAGCCTTGTTGCGATAAGCAGCTCATGCGGCTTTTTATATATCAGAGAACAAACCGCGCCCGGGTATTCCTCTTTAAGAGCTTCAACAGCAAGTCTGCCGCGCTCTTTGTTTGTCAGCTCTTTCAATTTGACATTCCTCCGAGATACCGCTCAGCCTTATCTATAACGCGCAGATCGTTGTCATATGTACACATACTGCGCGCCTTAGAAAACGGCACCCAGATATAGTAGTCGATCTCACTTTCCTGAATATGGACATTGTTGGACTTCGCTTCGGCCAGGAAAAACACGACTCTTTTTCTGACCTTACCGAACGGGCAGTAATCGCTCGTTTCGCGGAACCCCGGCTGAATAACGACATCGAGATCTGTTTCTTCTTTAATCTCGCGAATAGCAGTCTGACGTTCATTTTCCCTCAGCTCGACATGTCCCTTCGGGAAAGACCAGTAACGGCCGTTGCGGTTTTTCACAAGCAGAACTTCCAGCTCCTCCGGAGCGCGGTAAAACACGATAGCACCGCATGATTTCTCGTAAAGGCAGCTTATCTTGCCAACTCTGAAATTACGCAGACGGCGCAGGCGCTTTTTTATAAGCGGCTCGTAATAGATCTGACCCTCCGGTGCGGCAATGATCTTGACCTGAGTAGTATTTTTGCTTTGAGCAAGCGCAATTACAGTGCAGTGAACGTGATCGCGCGGACGTTCCTTTGAAAGAAGAAAAACGTTTTTCCTGCGCGTACCCGACATATAGTATGCGTTGTAAAGTCCGGCATAAGGCAGCGCCGAAACGACCTTGACGTCTATTTTACGTCCGAGCATGCCGTCGCCGCCTATGTAATTATTATTTCTGTATCCGTTGATCTGATATACTGTTGTCAAATAAATCCCTCAATCTCTGGCAATAAAGTGAGTTGTTGGCGTCGTCTATCCCGTTTATAAACAAAACGTCGGTGATCTCATTTTCATTAATATATGAAAGAAGATCTCCGCTGTAAAGTGAAGCGTCTGCAATATGCACCTGAGTATACTGCGGAACGAGATAGCCGATAACAGGCTCTGCGACATGATCTTTTATGATAAGCAGCTTTTTCGTTGAGCTGTTCTGAATATTTTCTATATAAAGGAGCTTCGTATCCTTCGCCGGGAAAACAGACAGCGGATCGTCAGCCGGAATATCCGTTTCAGAAAACAGGTCTGTTTCAACGCGTCCGCCCGTTACCGGGTCGATACTGTAGCAATTGTAGTGAACAGGAAGCTTGTAATACTCTATCGTATCGGCGTTATTAAACAGCTCCTGATTGCCGTGGGGCTGTTTTTTCGCGTCAGAGGTCCTTGCGAGATACTCTCCTTCAAACCGCGGGATCACGCCGCTTTTCTCAGAAAGCGTATCCAGGCTGTAAATATTTTTATTATCAAATCCGGCTGTTTCTGCAATTTCTCTGTACGTATAATATCCGCCCAAAGAAGTGATGCACGGGTCTGTACGGAAATATACGTATTCGTTTTTATGAGCGCTGAGCACAGAGTATACATCAATATATCTTACCCTGTCGGATAAAGACGAATTGATGACCTCCAGATTCATCTTCTGTGGATTACTCCCCTGCAAAACGCCCTCAAGCCCTATCTCCGTATTTGTAGGGATAACGGCGGCATAGACGTTTACGCTATCCGACACGGAAGAAGAAATACTGTTAAGAACAGCGGCATAATTTTTAGCGGTAGTATCAATGCCCTTAAATTTCAAAAATCCGCTGCCGTTTGAAATAAACACATCGCTGTCTACCTCGTCGAAGCTGCCCTTTGCCAATGTCTGCACAGCTTCGTCATCAGTATTTTTTATCTGTGCGGTCTCAGGCGTATCGACCGTCTGAACAGCTTCCTCCTTACGGAAGGAATTTACAAACGGCGATATATTGTCGGCGAAAAGGTAAACAAGCACAATGACCGCCGCCGCTGCCGCTGTGGCTGCCGTTACCTTTGCAACAGTCTTTCCGGGATTTTTCTTACGAAATCCCGAAGACTTACGTCTTCTTCTTCCGTATCCTCCCGTTCTATGCTCATAGCCTCTGTGAGAATAACTACTCATAAAGGACGTCCTTTCATAATTTCTGAGTTACTTTAAATCAACTTATTTTTATTTGCTTTTCTGCTGAAAATATGCGTCAAGCATTGCCTTCGCCGTATTCATCGAATACTTTCCGTTGCCGCCATGCTCGATAACTACCGCCAATGCTACCTGCGGATTATCGTAAGGTGCAAAAGCGATAAACGTAACGTTATCTGTTCCTATATTCTCCGCAGTTCCCGTTTTAGCTGCGATCGGTATTTTATACTTTGCAAAAACGTCCTTAGCCGTACCGGAAGTTGCTACCTTGCGCATACCCGACTTTACGGTTTTTATATTTTCAGAAGATACGCCTGCTGTTTCGACTACCTCCGGCTGCTTGCTGTTGTCAAGTATCACATCTGTTTTAGTATAATCCGTGATCTTATCAACAAAATGAGTGCGAAGTCTTACTCCGTCATTCGCAATCGTCGCGGCATATGTAGCAAGCTGTATCGGAGTAAACGCATTATCAGACTGACCGATCGCCGCCTGACACGTATTTCCTTCAAACCAGGTTTCCGAATCTCTTCCTGCGAGAATACCGCGGCTTTCGTATATCTCTATACCCGTATTAACGCCAAGACCGAATCTCTCTGCATAGAAATCCATAGATTCAATACCCAGCCTTCTGCCAACCTCTGCGAAATAGTAGTTACAGGAATCTCTCAGAGCGTCCTCAACATTTTCCGAGCTGTGGTAGCCCATACAGCGGATAATATCATTCTTATAATAATCGTAATTCTGACTGCAAAAAATAGTAGAGCTTTTATTTATTACTCCCTCTTCCAGCCCTGCCGCAGCAACGCACGGCTTAAACGTAGACCCGACGATAAAATTACCCGTGAGCGCTCTGTCAAACATCGGAAGAGTGGGGTCTCCTGCAAGCTTTTCGTAATATTTATCGTCCTCTGCGTATTTTTGCAGATCAAATGAAGGGTACGTCGAGCATGCAAGAACAGAAAAGTCATTTACATCTATCATAACAGCAGCACCGGCAATACAGTCGGAATAAGCCTGTCCTGCTTCTTTTACATTTTTTTCAAGAGCCTTGTTCGTTGCTTCCTGCAATTTTGAATCTATCGTCAGATAAACGGCGTTACCCGGAACAGCCCTGACAGTTTCCTTTTCGTCAACTATCGTTCCGTCAGACTTCTTTGTTATCATTTTTTCTCCGTCAACTCCGCGCAGATATTCCTCCAAAGAAGACTCGATGCCGCTTTTGCCAATTGTATCTTCAAGAGTATAGCCGTCGTTTTTCAGCTCTTCATACTCCTCCTGAGATATCGCGCCTACTGTACCTATAATATGCGGAATCAGAGTACTCTCTTTGTAATATCTGACAAAGGTGCTTGAACACTCCACACCGGGAAAGCCCTGAGAATTTTCCAGAACTATCGCGATCATATCGCGGCTGATATTCTCAGCAAATTTATACGGCACAGAGTTTGAATATCCCTTAAACTCCATGTTATAGCGAACGCTTACAATGTCGCGCAGCTGCTTTTTTGTGTAGCTGCTTTCTTCAAGATCAAATCGCTCTTTAAAAGCCGCCATACAATCCTCTGCCGTTGCGTACTTATTCATATCGAGCATACTCTTGCTTTTTATGAAATCAATAGTATCCTCATTACCTTCCTCAAAACAATATTTTCCATTACTATCTATATATATCGGCAATGCGTCTATCCATTTTTCGCGTCTTAATTCCATCAGATCAATAAGCTTATGGATAACCTCGTTTTCCGTACCTTCCTTCATATAAAGCTTATTGAAAATTATATTATAACCTGCGTCATTTACAGCAAGCTCTTTTCCGTTTCGGTCAAGTATCTCTCCGCGCCCTGCGTGGGTAGTCATTGTATAGGAGGTGCTTGAAAGCTCCTCTTCCTGATAATCGTCGTTTTTGATGATCTGCCATGAAAAGAGCCTTACAGCAAATACAGCAAACATTGCTACTGTCATGAGCGCACATATAGCAGCACGCACGCTGCTTGTCGAGCTGTTTTTTTCCTCTGCCCTTTTCACTTTTTTCACCTCTTTGCATTATTATACTTTGCAGTGTGCCTTTGTTATCCGGCTTTTGTGAAAAATATCCGGACAAAAACCTTCAGCAGAGCTTATCATAAAGTTTTACAATGATGTTAAACCGGTTAATTGCCTCATTAATAATGGTTCGTAATCAAATATCAGCCTTCTTCGCTCTGCGGCGGCTTGCACCTGAACGCTGCGAAGGCGGCACACGTTTTCTTTTCTTTACCTTTATTTTTCTTTTCTCACGGCGGAACGTCTTTGAAACGCCATATGTCAGCGCATACACAACAGGAGTTACCGCCCATGTGTACAGCATTCTCATAACGTAATGCTCCTTAAATATCTCAAAGACACCGTCATACTGCCTGATGTAGCAGAAAATAAAAAATTTCAGCGCGATCACCGCGACAGAAGCCGCTGCGCTGTACAGCAGCACAAGGTAAATATTATTTTTAATATACTTATCGTTCCAGCTTGATTCGTAATAGCATATGAAACCCAGAATGACAGAAGTAAGCCCCATCACGCCGCCCGAACCTGCGTCTATTACAAGTCCGCAGAATACGCCGAAAAAAAGCGAAAAGAACGGCATCTCAAACGCCGCTGCCGAAACTGCGGCAGAAACAAGCAGCAAGGGCTTCGCAAGATATATCTCCGGCAGAAGACCGGTTGTTCCTTCGATTATTGAAAGAAGGAATATTTCCAACGCGTAAAGCGCATATCGGTAATACTTGCGCGGTATCAAATGCTCACCTCTTTGGTCGGGTCGGTATGCACCGACAGGCAGTTCCGGTCGGACTTTATTGCGGCAATTAATTGGTCGCCGCGCCGCCGGTTTAGTGTCGGTATTTTAACCTTACTTTTAAATTTATACTATTCTTTATTGTATAACTACAATAATTATGTTTTAATATAGAAAGTGGAAATCGAGTTAATACAAAAAACTCCACTCTCAACACTCCAAACTCCAAACTAACATATCGTATAGGAAAAGAACTATATTGTTAACTATAATTCATCGCTTTGAGCTTTAATTTAAAGCTCCTACAGCCCATCGCTCCCACACTCAAAAGCCGAAAACGCGGAGACCAACTAATTGTCACTGCGAAACCGCATCGGAACTGCCTCCGGGCGCTTGCCCGGCGGAACCGCCTCCGGGCGCTTGCCCGGCAATAACGCCCTGCCCCTCGAACGAGGTTATTACAACTACATCGGAAACAGTCCGAAGATCGCAGTAAGGCTGAATTACAGCGTAAGGCGTTGTATCGTACTCATTGTAATCCAGCTTTGTCACCTTGCCTATAACGATATCGGCAGGATAAACACCGCCTACTCCCGTTGTAATAACGATATCATTTTCTGCAATTTTATTATCCGCAGAAATGACCGAAAGCACAAGCTGACCCTTATCGCTGAAAGCAGCGCTTCCGGTAGCTATTCCGCTGTCATGCGTTTTCTGATCCATAGCGCCGACCTTTGCGTCGGGTGAAAGCAGCGTTGTAACACGGCTTGTAGTAACGCTGACATCGCTTACCCAGCCCACCAATCCGCTGTCTGTTATAACGGGATCGCCTGTTTTTACGTCATCGTGGCTGCCCTTGTCGATAGTAAATCCGTAAAAATCATCGTTCGGATCTCTTCTTATAACAGTTGCAACGGCAATGCTGTAATCGGGGTGATCTTCTTTTATCCCGTAATATTTGCGAAGGACTTCGTTTTCTTTTTTTATATCGTCGTAGTCGATAACACGGCTGAGAAGATCGTTTATTTCGCTTTGAAGCTGTTCGTTTTCGGCAATAAGCTCTTCCCTGGATCTTCCGTTAGACGGATCATCTGCGGCAGCAGCCGTAAGCTGAGCAAAGGGTTTACCGATAGTCGTGTAGAGATCGACAAAAATATTTCTGTCAACAGCCGCTGTAACGGCAGCCGTGACCAACAAAACCACAAGAGTTGTGGTAAGTATCTTTTTTACGTAGCCTTTTTCCTTCATTTTCTGACCTCTTTATGCCGAAGCTTCGGGAAATTATGCATGTTATATCATTCATAATCTCCGAAATAATCCTGATCCTCCGTCATTTCGAGGCGCTTGCCCGTACCGAGAACAACGCAGTCGAGCGGATTTTCCGCTACATAAACAGGAATATTGGTTTCACGCGATATAAGCTTATCAAGTCCGCGGATAAGAGCGCCGCCGCCTGTAAGAACTATTCCCTTATCGAGAATATCGGCGCAAAGCTCCGGAGGAGTCTGCTCAAGCGTCTGCTTAACAGCGTCGATAATAATAGCGAACGAATCAGTAAGAGCGTCCCTGATCTCGGCAGGCGTAACTGAGATAGTCAGCGGCATACCGTCGGCGAGATTTCTGCCCTTGATCTCCATAGGCTGTTCGTTTTCGTAGGGAAACGCCGATCCGATAAGAATTTTAACGTCCTCAGCAGTTCTCTCGCCGATAGAAACGTTGTGGTTCTTTTTGATAAAAGCGATTATCGCCTCGTCAAACTTATCTCCGGCAACTCTGACAGAGCAGGAATGAACGATATCTCCGTAGCTGATAACAGCAACCTCGCTTGTGCCGCCGCCAATATCTACGACCATAGAGCCTACAGCTTCAAAAACCGGCAGATTTGCGCCCAAAGCCGCCGCCATAGGCTCTTCCATCAGCTCGATATTTCTGCCGCCTGCGCTTTCGGCTGCGTCTTCAACAGCTCTGCGCTCGACCTCGGTAACGCCGGAAGGAAGTGCAATAACGATTTTCGGGTGACTGAAAACACCTGTATGCGTCGTGCTTCTGATAAATCTTTCCAACATAGTGGCGGTTATATCGAAGTCGGCGATAACGCCGTCACGCAGAGGTCTTACCGCAATGATAGAACCGGGAGTACGTCCAAGCATATCCTTAGCCTGTGTACCCACGGCAAGAACGTCGTCATTTCTGGTATCCACAGCGACAACAGAAGGCTCTCTCATCACCACGCCTTTTCCTTTGAGGTAAACAAGAGTATTAGCCGTGCCAAGGTCAATTCCGATATCTCTTGCAAACATTTCCTATCTTTCCTTTCAAGATCATATATTCAAACTGATTTTAGCACACCGCAAAGAATTACACGGCTGTTTTCAGTCATTACACAAGTGTCTTTAAAAAATTACATTCATGTATCTATTATAAACCAAATCTCTCAATAGTACAAGTAATAAAACGAAATTTTACAAAAATTTCCCGGCAAGTACCAACAGGCAGGCAAACGCTTGTATAAGACCATTTCGGCTGCAAAAAATAAACATATTTTTTACTTAGTTGCCGCATTAATAAGTTAAACTATAGATCAACTAACAAAATAATGAACGAGATGTAAACAAATAAACAAATCAAAAAAATATCAAAATAATTAGTGATTTTTTTTTGATTATGTGGTACAATTAGTGTAGGTATGTATGGAGTAAAATAACTATTAATATAACTCCGTAAAAAATGAATTAATGAGGTGATTAATCATGGGTTTGCTTAAAGCTTTATTTGGCGATTACAGCAAAAAAGAAATAAAGAGAATCAAACCGAAGGTAGACAAGGTCCTTGAGCTTGAGGATACATACTCCGAAATGAGCGACGAGGAGCTGAAAAAACAAACCGATCTCTTTAAAGAAAGATTGGAAAACGGCGAAACGACCGACGATATCCTCCCCGAAGCATTCGCAGTCTGCCGCGAAGCAGCATGGCGTGTTCTCGGTATGAAGCATTTCCCGGTGCAGATCATCGGCGGAATCATCCTTCATCAGGGAAGAATCAGCGAAATGAAAACAGGTGAAGGTAAAACTCTCGTGGCAACTCTGCCGGCTTACCTTAACGGACTTACAGGAAAAGGCGTCCATATCGTAACAGTCAACGATTACCTTGCCCGCCGTGACTCCGAGTGGATGGGTAAGCTTTACCGATTCCTGGGTCTTACAGTCGGACTTATTGTCCATGACCTGAAGCCCGAGGAGAGAAAAGCCGCATACGCCGCCGATATTACCTATGGTACAAATAATGAGCTTGGCTTCGACTACCTGAGAGATAACATGGTAGTTTATAAGGATCAGAAGGTTCAGAGAGGTCATAACTTTGCGATCGTCGATGAGGTAGACTCCATTCTTATCGACGAAGCAAGAACTCCGCTCATCATTTCCGGTCAGGGCGATAAATCCTCTGATATGTACGAGCGCGCCGATAAGCTCGCTAAAACACTGAAAAAGAAGGTCTTCGAAGAGATCGACTCCAAGGAAGACAACGAGGATTATTATAAAGAAAACGATATCGACTATATCGTTGATGAAAAAGCCCGTACTGCAACGCTTACTCAGGTCGGCGTAAAAAAAGCAGAGAAATACTTCGGCATTGATAACCTTACAGACCCCGATAATATCGAGATCCAGCACTACATCAACCAGGCTATCAAGGCTAATTCCGTGATGAAGCGCGATATCAACTACGTCGTTAAGGACGATCAGGTTATTATCGTAGATGAATTTACAGGACGTCTTATGTATGGACGCCGCTATAACGAGGGTCTTCACCAGGCTATCGAAGCAAAGGAAGGCGTTAAGGTCGAGAATGAAAGCAAAACTCTTGCTACGATCACATTCCAGAACTATTTCCGCCTTTACACAAAGCTCTCCGGTATGACTGGTACGGCTATGACCGAGGAATCAGAGTTCGGCGAGATCTATAAGCTAGACGTTGTTGAAATTCCGACAAATAAGCCCGTTCAGAGAGTCGATATGCCCGACTATATCTTCGCAACAGAAAACGGCAAGTACGAAGCTCTTATCGACGATATCGAAGAAGCTCACGCAAACGGTCAGCCTGTTCTTGTAGGTACTATCTCTATCGAGAAATCAGAGCACCTCAGCAAGCTTCTCAAAAAGAAGGGTATCCCCCACAGCGTCCTTAATGCGAAGCACCACGAGAAGGAAGCAGAGATCGTTGCTCAGGCAGGTAAAAAAGGCGCTGTTACTATCGCTACAAACATGGCAGGACGAGGAACCGATATTATCCTCGGAGGAAACGCCGAATATATGGCAAAAGCCGAAATGCGCAAGCAGGGTATCGAAGACGACCTTATCGCAGAAGCAACAGGCTTTGCAGAAACAGATAACGAGGATATCCTCAATGCAAGAAAGATCTTCAAGGAGCTTAATGAAAAGTTCAAGGAAGAGATAAAGGACGAAGCAGAAGAGGTTCGTCAGGCAGGCGGTCTTTTCATCATGGGTACAGAACGCCACGAATCCAGACGTATCGACAACCAGCTCCGCGGTCGTTCCGGACGTCAGGGAGATCCCGGTAAATCGCGCTTCTACCTTTCCGGTGAAGACGATCTTCTCAGACTTTTCGGCGGCGACAAGATCAAGCAGATCATCAGCAGCTTCAACGTAGAGGAAAAAGTTCCGCTTGAAAGCAAAATGCTTTCCAATATCGTAGAAAGCTCTCAGCAGAAGCTTGAAGGCAGAAACTTTGAAATTCGTAAAAACGTCCTCCAGTACGACGACGTTATGAACAGACAGAGAGAGATCATCTACGGTCAGCGCGATCAGGTTCTTAACGGCGACGATCTCAGAGAAACTATCATCAAGATGATTGAGCAGACGATCGAAAGCACCGTTAAGCAGTATCTGCCCGAGGATTACACCAAGGAAACATGGAACTACGAGGGTCTTAAGGAATTCTACCGCGGCTGGCTTATCTCCGATCACGATGAAGACTTTGATCTCACAGAGGAAGAGCTTCGTGACACAGAAAGCGAGTATGTTGTCGAGAAGCTTACCGAAAAGGCTAAGAATATCTACGAAGAAAACGAAAAGCTTCTTCCCCCTGCCGTTATGCGTGAGGCAGAAAGAGTTTATCTGCTCAAAACGGTAGATAAATACTGGATGGAGCATATTGATAACATGGATCAGCTCAAGCAGGGTATCCGTCTGCGCGGCTACGGTCAGCATGACCCTGTTGTTGAATACAGGATCGAAGGCTTCGATATGTTCGACGCTATGATCGACACTATCCGTCAGGATACTGTTAAGCTCATGCTTATCGCTCCTAAGAAGATCTACGAGCAGCAGAAGGCTGCCGCAGAAATTCAGAAGCTCCAGGAGATCCAGCGCAGACAGCAGGAGCAGAGAAAAGCTGCGGCCTCGGCCGCAGAAAAAGCTGCCGCTAATGCGCAGAATGCCGAGCAGGCTGCAAAGGAAGCTAAGGAAGAGGAAGACGCTATCAAGTCTGTCCTCAAAAGAGAGCAGATCGCTAAGCCAACCTGGGTAAGCTCAGACGGAAGCGAACCGCCTAAGCCTACGCGCAAAACAGCAAAGCAAAAGGTAGGCAGAAACGACCCCTGCCCCTGCGGAAGCGGCAAGAAGTACAAAAAGTGCTGCGGCAGAAACATTACAGAGTAATAATTAAATAGCTTTATTTTCACCGGCGGAATTATTTTTCTGCCGGTGTTTTTCTGTTCACGGATAAATCAAAGATAGTATTACAATTAGTTACACTTAGATTACTTTCATTGATTTAACGGTCTTTTTTATGATATAATTTATCCGTTGTATTTCCATACAGCGGAATTTTTGCATTTTTAAGGGAAAAAGAGTGAAATTATAATGGATAAGATAGGTTTCGATAACGACAAATACCTCAGACTCCAGTCGGAAAGAATTCTTGAAAGAGTCAACAGCTTCGGCGGAAAACTGTACATGGAATTCGGCGGAAAGCTTTTTGACGATTACCACGCTTCGCGCGTACTTCCCGGATTTCAACCCGACAGCAAGGTCAGAATGCTTTTAAAGCTAAAGGAAAAAACAGAGATAATCTTCGCGATAAATGCGTCTGCTATCGAACAAAATAAAATGAGAAGCGATATCGGTATAACATACGATATGGATATCCTGCGTCTTATGGATAAGCTTACTGAAATAGGCTTGTACGTCGGCAGCGTTGTTATCACTCAGTATAACCATGAGCCGTCTGCCGATAAGTTTAAGGCACGTCTTGAAAATCTCGGAGTAAAGGTCTATCTCCACTACATAATCGACGGTTATCCCTCCAATCCTCAGTTTATCGTGAGCGAAGATGGCTTTGGCAAGAACGATTATATCGAAACATCACGCCCGCTCGTCGTTGTTACTGCGCCCGGTCCCGGAAGCGGTAAAATGGCTACGTGTATGTCGCAGCTTTACCACGAGAATATCCGCGGCGTTAAAGCAGGATACGCTAAATACGAAACCTTCCCCGTATGGAGCATGGAGCTTATGCACCCGATCAACCTCGCCTATGAGGCTGCTACTGCCGATCTTAACGATGTAAATATGATCGACCCGTGGCATTTGCAGGCATATGGCGAAACAACTGTCAACTATAACCGCGATGTTGAAGTCTTCCCTGTTCTTAACGCTATTTTCACTAAAATTTACGGCGAATCTCCGTATAAATCGCCTACGGATATGGGCGTAAATATGGTAGGCTTCGCAATTACAGATGACGAGATCGTTCGCGAGGCTTCCCGTCAGGAGATAATCCGCCGCTACTACGCCGCGCTCGTTAAACACAAGGTTACAGGCACCGCTCTCGGCGAAGTAAAAAAGATCGAAATGCTCATGAATCGCATGGAGATCACGAAGGACGACAGAAAGGTAGCCGCTGTTGCAAATAAATTCGCAGAAAACTATCATGACCCCGTTGCAGCTATCGAGCTGAACGACGGCAGAATAGTTACCGGAAAAACAACAGATCTTCTCGGCGCTGTTTGCTCTATGATGCTCAATGCCTTAAAAACTTTGGCAGGTATCGACGACGATGTTCTGCTTCTCCCCAAGGAGGTTGTCAGAGCTATTCAGAATCTTAAAACCAATGTTATGAAAAACCAGAATCCGCGCATGCATATTGACGAGGTGCTTGTTGCCCTTTCGGTCAGCGCAGAAAGCGACAACAACGCTAAGCTCGCTCTCGAACAGGTTTCTAAATTGAAAAACACTCAGGTGCATTCCGTTGTTATCCTCTCTCAGGAGGATATGGATATATTCCGCAGACTGGGCGTTGATCTGACCTGTGAGCCACAGTATGAGTCGGATAAGCTGTATCACAGATAATAATTTCTATCAAAATTAATCGCCGACGCATAATGCTTCGGCGATTTTTCTTTTAAACTTTTCCACATTGCATTGAAATAATGTTGATAACATTTCCGCAAAACTCAATTAATTATTTTAATTCATCAATAATGAATATTATAATTATTATTCTTTTGAAAAGTCCGCTTTTTTATTTAATTTATTTTTGAAAACCTATTGTAATTTTCTTTAAAATCAACTACAATATTATTAGATAATTATTTTATAGAAATTTATGCCGTGTTGAACAAATTCGTTATCGGCATATAGTTCTGTATTGATTAGGACAAAAATTCCATCTTTATTCTTACTGATAAGACCTGATGGAATTATATTATGAGGGGGTGCGTTCCATGGGAGCTGATATTTTTCACCCGAAAAATAATTACGAGCGTAATTTTCTGCTTGTTAAGAAATTCGGAGCAAATCCTATTACTATCATTATTCCCGTTTTGCTGTTGCTGAAAATAATCTGTATAGGCTATCTTTCATTTACGGGAAATGAGATGTTTGAGCTAACACTTCTTAAACTGATAACAACAAAGATCAATCCTGAGATGGAGATCAAATCAGCAGAGGATTCAACGATGATAATCTCCTGTATTTTCTCTCTGTTTTTCATCTTTGCTTTTTTCAGTTTTTATTTCAGCTGCAAAGACCCTTCATATGAATCCGTACCGGAATTCAGTTTATCCATCACATACGGCTGGTCGATGGTTCAGCTTGTTTTATACTCAATATGCTTTGCGGCAGCTGCTTTCTTTCTTATCCTTTTTATCGTAAAGCCTGCGGCTGAGTTTGAAAGCTTTGGAAAACTGCTGGGAATGAGCGTAACTGATCTCCAATCGTACAAGCTGACCATAGTTCTGGTCATAACTTTTTTGTGCGCGATCTTCGCTGTGCTTATATGGTTTTCGCAGTCACAGGCTGCATTCATAAAATCAATAAAGGTCACGTTAATAAACAGTGTTGCACGAAATACCGGCGCACATACCTTCGGAGTATTCTGTATGTCAGTTGCCGTAGCTATGCTTTGCGTTGCAGGCGGCATGACATTTATGTATTATTGCTACAAAGACGCCTTTAACGGCTTTGGTATCAATGTAGAAAAGTCCTATGTGTATATGAGTATTATTCTCTCTTTTCTGCGAGGACTTGTCCCCTTCTTTACTGCGATCTTTGCATTTATTTACACAGAAACAGTTGACGCTGCTAATACAATAGGAACGGTGTATTACAACGATATTGATACCTACGGCTCTGCACAAGATCCTAATATGGCTCGTGTTCAGGCTGCAAGCGAGGCACGAAAAAAAAGGATTGCTTCCGGCAGCGATAATGATTTCCAATAAAAAAATCTCACTGCTTAACGCGGTGAGATTTTTTATTATTGATTAAATTTCTGCAATGGTCTTTTCAAGATA
>CACYDO010000047.1 GCA_902773165.1 uncultured Ruminococcus sp.
CTGATATCGACGAAAGGGAATGTATGGTATAATGGATTACGATCGTTTTTTAAACAGTAAAATAAAAAATACCCGTCCTTCGGGTATCAGAAAGTTCTTCGACATCGCAAGCGAGATGGAAAACGTAATTTCTCTGAGCGTCGGAGAGCCTGATTTCAAAACACCGTGGCATATCCGCGAAAAGGGTATAGAGTCGCTTGAAAAAGGCAAAACGTTCTATTCTCCGAACAGAGGCTTTACCGCCCTTCGCGATGAGATCTGCACATACTTCGACCGCCGCTTCGGCGTTCGCTACGAGCCTGATACAGACGTCCTCGTTACTGTCGGCGGTTCGGAGGCGATAGACGCAGCTCTGCGCGTTATCATCGAGGAGGGCGACGAGGTGCTTATCCCCGAGCCGTCCTTCGTTTGCTACGATCCGCTTACATTCATGGCGGACGGTGTTCCCGTTATCATCGAAACTAAGGCTGAAAACGATTTCCGCCTTATGCCCGAGGAGATAGAGGAGAAGATCACCGATAGAACAAAGGTGCTTATCCTGCCCTTCCCGAATAACCCGACAGGCGCTTCCATGAGCCGCGAGGATTACGAAGCGATAGCTCGTGTGATCGAGAAGCACGACCTTATGGTTCTTTCCGATGAGATCTACGCAGAGCTTGCTTACGGCGGCAGAAAGCCCGTTTCCTTTGCGTCTATCCCCGGTATGAAGGAGAGAACTATCGTTATAAGCGGTTTTTCAAAGACCTTCGCTATGACAGGCTGGCGTCTGGGCTATGCTCTCGGACCGAAGGAGATCATCGAACAGATGACGAAGCTGCATCAGTACGGTATCATGAGCGCTCCGACAACAGCTCAGTACGCAGCGATAGAAGCTCTCAAACACGGCGACGCCGACATCGAGCATATGCGCGATCAGTACGACATGAGAAGAAGACTTATCGTAAAAGCCTTCAACGATATGGGCCTTACGTGCTTCGAGCCTTTGGGCGCGTTTTACGTATTCCCCTGCATAAAGTCTACCGGACTTTCGTCTGAGGAATTTGCCGAAGGACTGCTTTATTCAAAGCACGTTGCCGTTGTTCCCGGAACTGCGTTCGGCAAATGCGGCGAGGGATTTGTGCGCGTTTCCTATTCATACTCCGTTGCACATATCAAAGAGGCGCTTAAACGTATACAGGATTTTCTGGAGGAAATCAAAAACCAAGATAAGTAAAAACATAAAAAACGGAAGATCTGCTTCTGCGGTCTTCCGTTTTTGTTGATATGTATTTTATACTGACAGCTGTTACTTCGGCAGCAAAATAATCGTAAACACAATCCTCGCTTTTTCGAACGAACCCTTTTATTTCTGCGGTTGCTTTATGCACTCTGATAAAAAATTTGACGGCACATTTTCAGCATTATATTTGTGAGGTATTGCCCAAAAACTATACGATCTTTCCGGTTTGCTTTCTATCAGAGATCAGTATCGAACATATTTCTCTTTTCCGATAAATATATTATATTGTTAAGGCGATACCGCAACTTAATACAACACAGCCGAAAGTTTTTTTGTCCAACTTTTTTTCAAAAAAAGTTGGCCGCCGGAGGCATGTTCACATGGCAGAGAGCTGTTCTGGATTGGGGGAGAGAAAATGTCTTTTTTTGGTATAATTGCCGCAGCATTCGGTTTGTCGGCTGACGCGTTTACGGTTGCCGTCTGCAAGGGTATGGGAATGAAACGATATGACCTTCGCTATGCGCTCACAGCCGCCGCTCTTTTCGGCGGATTTCAGGCTGCTATGCCGCTTGCAGGATATCTGCTCGGTGCGGCGCTAAGGCAGTATGTGCTCAGCTTCGGGCGCTGGATATCTTTTGCTGTGCTTGCTTTCATCGGAGCAAAGATGATCTTCGACAGCTTTCACGATGATAAGGAGATCGTTATTTCTCATTCTCTTACTTACTCGGATTACGCCGATCTTCTTTCGCTTGCCGTAGCTACCAGTATTGACGCGCTCACCGTTGGCGTGACGTTCGCATTTCTCAACGTGAACGTTCTGACCGCGTCTGTGCTTATAGGTACTGTAACGTTTGCAATGTCACTGTTCGGCGTATGGGCAGGATTTCGCCTCGGTGTAAGCGTAACCCATTTGTGGGCAGCCGACGGAATGGCAAACAATACATCGTCACTGCAAAGTAAAACAGCAGCTGCTTCCGGACGCCTGCCCGGATCACGCCTTAACGGAGGAATTTCAGCAGCAGGCGGCGCTGTACTTATTTTGCTTGGTGTAAAGCTGCTGATTTTCTGAGTTGATAACTCTGAATAATTGTTAAATTTATATTAACATGATTTGCATAAAAGTCGTGTGAATGATCAGAATATTTTACACAATAGTAGTTGATTGTGAATAATCACAATCAAAATACTTAATTGGTAAATAAATGTACGATTATGACCAAATGTACGCAGGAAAAAGATGTGCTTAGCAAGATGCTTTTCTTGAAATGAATAAAGATAAAAAGCATATTTTTAGGTAATATAATTAGAAAACATGGTTGACAACTCTCTATCTTTATAGTATAATCATAATAAGGACTGGCGCGGATATTTTGATATCATACCGGCTGATGTCGCCGCAGTATCGACAGCATGAAATGCGCGTCTTGTGCCTGCGGCGCGGTTTCTGCGTAAGAAAACGGCGAAGGAACCGGTTTTGATATATACTGAAAATGTGGAGATGGAAAATAATGGGTATTTCAGAGAATTTAAAAAAGGGAACGTCGGAGCTGCTTATCCTGTATCTTCTTAAAAGTCAGGATATGTATGGCTACCAGATCGCACACGAACTGAAGAAAAGAAGTAATGACGAATTTGTAATGCCGGAGGGTTCGCTTTATCCTACGCTTTATCGTCTGATCGAAAAAGGCGTTGTATCCGACAGAATGGAGATCGTAGGCAAAAGACTTCGCAAGTATTATCATCTTGAGCCTAAGGGAATTGAGTATCTCAATGCCATTACAGAGGAGTACAGACGCATTAACGACGGAATACGCATGGTTCTGGACGGTTTGCAGGCACCGGAGGAAGGCTGATCCGCAAGGGTGATACGGAGATGAAAGCCTTTTTTTGACGTAACGAACAAAGATCCCGATGAGAAGCACTCTCATCGGGATCTCATTTTTTCTGTCTGCCGTTCTATCCAGGTCATAAGCAGGTTAACTATTTTTTTCTGCTGAACCTCGTTAAGCTCAATTCCTATGGGAACTCTGTACCACTTATTAAGGCACCCCCGGCAGCAGCAGGCGCATGCATGCTGTGCTTTATACTGTTTTCTAATTAAACCCTTTAAATCTTTTTGGTCTAATTTCCGCAATGCTACGTCATCGGGCTTGAAATACGACAGTATTCCTGCGCCCTCTTCCTTGCCTTGCAAAAATTATCCTCAAAAATCTTTTAAAGCTTTTAATCAGAAACCAGTATTAAACACCGGGTGATTCCTCATGGGAGTTTGCTTTCCGTCGTTCGGAATGTACGCAGGTGCCAGACGCTCGGCAATAAAAGCTTCTGCGTGGCGGCGTATTGTGTCCATGCCCTTTTGTTCGATATACTCAAGGTCTTTTTCGTTAAGTGAAAACCGGGAACGGAATTCTGAACGTGATAATTTCTCCAAAGCCTGATCTATTGTCTGCATTTGTGTTCTGCCCTTTACTGTATTTTGTTTTTATTTTATAGCATTTTTATTTAAAATTCCACATTCCGTATTGACAATTTTTCGGATAATATTTATAATAATATATATATTTTAACAAATGCCGCTGTGCGGTTTGTAGGGGAATCAGTTTTCACAGGCTGAAATGTGGAGATCATTTTGCTGAAAGCAAAAACATTTTAAACAGTCAGATACCCGTTCAGCAGACAGAAATACTGCTTGATCTCTGTGGTTATTTATCATTTTGTCAAAGGAGTCTTCTTTAATGAAATTAAAAAAAGTCTTGGCAGGAATGCTTTCTGCGGCTGTTGCGCTTTCCTCGGCAGGAGCGTCCTTGCCGGTAAGCGCAGACAGTACGCTGCCTGAGTCGCCATACGAGAGTTCAGACAACGTCTCCGTAGGTACGATTTTCTTCGACCCCGGCGACTGGAACTCAGAGTCGATCTACTTCTATATCTGGGACGATTCCGACGACGCTTTGAGATTTGCTTCACAAGACGGCTGGGGACCCGACAATAACTGGGGTTCAAGGAAGCTGGCGGGAGTGAAGAACGATATGGGTATTTTTGAATCGTATCCGATAGAGCTTGCAGATAACCGCAATTATTACGTTATATTTTACGATCCGTATACCGGCAATCAGACCTTTGACTGCGTTCTGAACAAGAGCGCCTTCGGCGACGTTGCACGCAGAACGGGAGAAATTTTAGAGAATCCTGCCGACAGTACGCTTACTGCGGAGAGCGCTGAATTCTACAGCTCGCATCTTACGTCGCGCCTGTGCTTAACGTCCTCCGGCAAGGTGCAGGGCAGGTCTGTCGCGCCGCTCGTTGACCGCCCCCTGGAGGTAGCTAAATTTATTTTTGCATATCAGGGTACTTATGATATAGTCAGCGGCAATGATGTAGTAACAGTTCAGTCTGTATCCAACGGCATAAAGGCTTTCGAAACGACCCCCGAAGATGTCTGGAAAGCTTATACCGGTCTTAAAGATAATGATTATTACGCTCCGAATTATACCGATGCGCGCGAGGCGGAAGCTAAAGCGATCATTTTTAATAACCAGGGCTACGCGGATTCAACAGACGTTTCGGGTGACTGGGAAAATAACGGCGAATACTCCTCCGAAACTCTCTTCGATTATTATTCCACTACCGACGGAACGATTATTACCGGTTACAAAGGCACTGAATCTCACGTTAAAATTCCTCCGTATATCAACGGAAATCCTGTAACTGTGATCTCCAATTTTTCCGAATACAACAGTTCAGAAAACGGTACTGCCAATGTCAGACGCGTTACTATTCCGGATACCGTGACTGCGATAGAGGAAATGGCTTTTTATAACTGTACTTCTCTCTCTGAGATAGATTTTCCCGATTCACTGGAAAAAATAGGGCAGGACGCTTTTGACGGAACACCGTGGCTTGAAAATTACTCCGGAGATTTCGTTATCCCCGTTAATGGACTCCTTGTAAAGTACAAGGGTCAGGACGAAAACGTCAATATTCCCGAAGGCATTTCGGTTATCTGCGACGGCGCGTTTTTCCTCGACGATCATGTAAAAAGCGTTGTTATTCCTTCGTCTGTCGAGTCGATAGGCAGCTTTGCACTGAGCTGTTCCGGTCTTGAAGATGTAACTATTCCGAATACCGTAGAAAACATTGACGGCTACGCGTTTTATGGTACGCCTTGGCTAGAAAACTATCCCACCGACTTCGTTATCGTCGGAAATAAAATTCTTATAGCTTATATCGGAACGGAGCAGAATGTCGTTATCCCCAGTACCGTAAGAACGGTTGCTTCAAATATATTCCTTCAGAAAAGAGTAAGTCAGAATAATATTCTTTCTGTTCAGATACCTAATTCAGCATTTAATGTTAATAAGTATGCTTTTTCACAGCTTGAAAGCCTTCAGAGAGTTATTATCCCCGAAAGCGTAACGAATATCGGCGATAATATGCTGTATGGCTCTAAGAATGCCGTTATATACTGCATTGCAGGTTCTGTTGCTGAGCAATACGCCATAGATAACGGTATTCCCTACCAAAATGTCGGCAATACTGAGGAGCTGCCCGAAATCTATACAGATACACCGTCATATTCCGATACAGATTCACAGACGGATACGTATCCTGTTACTGATACGGATACTTATTCCGGCACGCAAACAGATACAGATACCTACGCAGATATTTATACAGATACAGATACGCAGATCGGAACGGATACCGACACCTACATTGATACTTATACCGATACAGATACGGATTCCGGATACGACGCAGATACTCATACCGATACCGATACTTACACAGATACCGGAGCATATTCCGATACAGATACAGAATTTGTTAAAGACCCCAACAAGAAATACGGAAAAATCAAGTTTGACTCCGGAGACTGGAATTCAACGAGAATATGTTTCTATATCTGGGATAAAACAGGTGATAAAACAACATATGCAACCAAAAACGGCTGGGGAGAGGATAATCCCTGGGGTTCAAAGAAAACCTTAGGTGAAAAGCTCCCGGACGGATTATTTGAATCCTATGAATTCGGTATCACTCCCGGTCACGAAACATATGTTATTTTCTACGACCCGGATTCAGGCAATCAGACCTATGACTGCGTACTTACAGAAGAAGCTTTCGGAGACGTTGCTGTCAGAACAGGTGAGATCCTTGAAAACCCTGTTGACAGCGAAAAAACTGCCGAGGCTGTAAAATTTGCTCAAAGCGGATTGACAGCGCCGCTTTCAATAACGTCTACCGGCCGCATTCAGGGAGAAACAACGCTTGCTTCTATCAACGGCGCTAAAGAGATCGCCCTGTTTGTCTTTAAATATCAGGGTACGACCGATAAGGTTACCGGCAAGGAAGTCGTAACAGTGGAAACTGTTTCCAAAGCTGTGGAAGCCTTCGACGTTAATGTTGATGATATCTGGAACGAATATCAGGCCTTGAAAACTAAAGAGGAATATCTCGATAACTACACGCAGCAGCGTGAGGCGGAGGCGAAAAATATTATTTTCTCCGCTGCAAAGGTCGATCGTCCTTCCGGTGACGTAGACGGCGACGGAAGCCTTTCTTCCCATGACGCACTTCTTATTCTCAGAGGAAGCTCGGGAATGGCAAAGCTTACAGACGATCAGATCCTGTTCGCCGATGTAGACGGTGACGGCGAGGTAACGTCCTCCGACGCGCTCTCGGTTCTCAGACAGAGTACGCTTTAATTTAAATATATTTATTTTTTAAGCTATTTAATAAAAAAGCCGGCTCCCGAAAAAGGGGTCGGCTTTTTGCAGTAATAAACGGAAAAGAATAATAAGTGTGGCATTGCCGCATAGCTGAATATACAGATTTAGTAAACACGGAAAACACCAGACTAAGACAAGGACACAGACAAGGACACAGACGCAGA
>CACYDO010000048.1 GCA_902773165.1 uncultured Ruminococcus sp.
GCCGGGTGTGAAGATCCTTGTCTGTAATGTGAGTTTATAGTAAACAACATAAATAATTGCCTGAGTCGAAGTTGGCAGTGTATAGTTTAGATTACGCAGTACCCGGAAAATTATTAAAGCGTTTTATTATGAATTAGTATTAGCTGCAAAACCGTCAGAATCTTCCTTCGTTAAGTGCCTTCTGATTCTCAATGCTTTCAGCCATCAGCTTCTGCATCATGGAAGGCTTTTTCTGCTTAGCAGGCTTTACCTTTTTGCCGCGGTATTTTTCCGCAGCCGCCCATGCCTTTTTCAGATCGTCAGACATTTCGCGCTTTATAGCTTCCTTTTTATCGCTGTCAGTTATGGAATTCAGGATAACGATAGTTATGAGCGGTCTTGTGTCGATATCTCCGTAGGAATACTGAGCGGAGAGAACCTCGGCAAGCTTGTCGATCTCTTTATCCGTTCCGGAGGACAATAGTTCTGTCACCTTCGGAACGATATGTTCCTTTGTAAAGGTTACTGCACGGAATTCCTCGTAGGAATCCTGCTCTTCTCTTATTTCGTCCTTTAGCTCGGGGAAAACAGCCACAAGTCTTTTTGAGAAAAATACAGGATCGCCGTTTCCGTCGTCGCTGTCCTTTTTCTTCTTCTTTTTCGGGCGTGAGACCTGCTTGAAAACGGGAGCAGAAACGTTGTCAATAAAATCGTTAGCGATCGACTCAGCTTCTTTTTCCGTATCGGTAAGGGGATCGTACATCCACGTTGCAACTGTCTTCCACTCGTTGTCCGGGCCGTCCTCGGTCATGTCGCAGGAGCGAAGAACCATGTGTTTCTTATCCTTGTAGTATATTACGGAATATGCGACAGCCTCACCTGTGTATAATGTAACAAGCTCGTTTGAGTCGGTGCTTGCAACCTTTTGTGAAGCAAAGCCCTGTGTGTTCAGTACGGCTTCAAATTTCTTGTTAACTATTTCAAAAGCTTTTTCAATAGTTGCCATCAGTATTACCGTTCCTTTCTTTTTAAAAATTGATATCCACATTAGATTATAACCGATAAATCATGATTTGTCACTACTTTTCTGCGGATTTTTTTGAATTCCGATTGCAAGACAGTGTAATTTATGGTAAAATAAGAGGGCATGATAATACGCCGTGCTGCGTTCACGGAATATATTTTTTTGGAGGTATGTTATGTCAAGTCAACCAATAGGTGTGTTTGATTCAGGTCTGGGCGGTCTTACCGCTGTAAAGCAGCTCAGAGCTATTATGCCGCATGAGAATATTGTATATTTCGGAGATACCGGCAGAGTTCCGTACGGAAACAGGAGTGTTGCGACGATCAGCCGCTACGCCAAGCAGGACGCTCGTTTTTTGCTCAGCCACGACGTAAAAATGGTTATCGCAGCGTGCGGCACTGTCAGTTCTACGGTGCTTGACCTCTCAGATGTGCTGCCTGTTCCGTATATTAATGTAATAGCACCGACGGCGGCAGCCGCTGTCAAGGCAACGAAAAACAAGCGCGTAGGCGTTATCGGTACGCGTGCGACGATCGGCAGCTGTGCGTATAAGAAGGAAATAGAGAAAATTGACCCTGAGATCATGGTCATTCAGCGCGAATGTCCGCTGTTTGTACCGATCGTGGAGGAGGGCTTTATTTCACCTGATGATCCGATCGCAAAGCTGACAGTAGAGCGTTATCTGAAGGAAATTAAAGAACAGCAGGTAGATACCGTAATTTTAGGCTGTACGCATTACCCGATCTTAAAGCCCGTTATCGGAGAATATGTCGGAGAAGATGTGCGGCTGATAGACAGCGGCAAAGAAACTGCGATATATGCGTCTAAGCTTTTGGGGGAGAAAGGTCTGCTGAACAGCAGTGACGCAGAGGGAGAATGCAGCTTCTTTGTCAGCGACAGAACAGATGATTTCGCGAGCATTGCTTCAATATTCCTTCAATCGAATATCGGTGAAAATGTAGATCGCGTGGAGATCTGGGATTATTGATTGATTAATATTATAACCGGAGATCCGGCTATGGAAGTGATGACTTGAGCAGTAAATTTTTGATAACGATAAAGGGAACGCAGGTCGTAGACGGCGAACGCGAAAGCGAAGAGCTTACGACAACTGCGGATTACACGGAACGCGGCGGAAAAAAGCTGATAAAGTACCGCGAATATGCCGCTGCGGAGGACAATTCCGAGTTCTATGTATCGAATCTTATTAAGATAGAAGACGGTGTGGTGACGCTCACAAAGCGAATGGACGGACGCACAGGGCAGATGGTATTTGACTGCGGAAAGCGCGTGCAGTGCATGTATGCAAATGAGGTCGGCAACATTAACATAGGTATTTTTACAGAGGAAATGATCGACAATATCAGCTTTGAAGGCGGTACGCTGGAAATAAACTACACAATAGATTTCAACGGCGGATTTGAGAGTGAAAACCGAATTCTCATTACGCTAAAAAAAACGGAGGAATAATATAATGTCAGTAATTGCAATGAATGCGGCGAACGATCTGAAAGCGGCAGTTCGTGAGGCTATGGAAAAGGCTGTTGAAAAGGGAGAGCTTCCACAGGCTCAGCTGCCCGAGTTCACGATCGAGATACCTGCGGACAGAAAAAACGGAGATTTTGCGACTAACGCAGCTATGGCAGGCGCAAGAGCTTTTCGTGGCGCGCCGCGCAAGATAGCCGAAGCGATAGTGAATAATCTTGATCTCAGCAAGACGTATATGTCGTCATGCGAGATAGCAGGACCGGGCTTTATCAATTTCTTCCTGTCGCCGAGATACTATTCCGACGTTTTGAAGGAGATAAGCGAAAAGGGAGGCGAATACGGCAGAAGTGATTTTGGCAAGGGCGAGAAGATCATGGTTGAATTCGTTTCTGCAAATCCGACAGGCCCCATGCACATGGGCAACGCGCGCGGCGGTGCGCTCGGAGATTGCCTTGCTGCTGTTCTTGATAAAGCTGGATACAGCGTTTGGCGCGAGTTTTACGTTAACGACGCAGGAAATCAGATCGAAAAATTTGCAAATTCCCTCAACGCAAGGTTCATTCAGGCTGTAAAGGGAGAAAGCGCGATAGAATTCCCCGAGGACGGCTATCAGGGCGAAGACATTAAAGAGGCTGCTGCACTTTACATTGAGGGAAACGGAACGGCACTCATCGACGCAGACGAAAGCGAGCGTAAAAAAGCTCTTGTAGATTTTGCTCTTCCGCGAAATATCGCAAAAATGCAGGCTGACATGAAGAAGTACCGCATTGAGTACGACAAGTGGTTTATGGAGAGCGAGCTTCACAAAAGCGGAGCTGTAAAGGACGTTGTAGATCTGCTTACGTCAAAAGGACTGACCTACGAAAAGGACGGCGCTGTCTGGTACAAGAATAAGCAGGTAGTGACGGAGCTTTTAAAGGCTCAGGGCAAGACCGATGAGGAAATAGAGCGTCTGGAGCTTAAAGACGATGTAATTATACGTGCGAACGGAAATCCGACGTATTTTGCTGCTGATATTGCTTATCACAAAAATAAATTCGACAGAGGATTTACAACGCTTATAGACGTATGGGGAGCAGATCACCACGGTCATGTAGCGCGAATGAAGGGCTCAATGAACGCCATAGGCTACGATGGAGATAAGCTTGACGTAATACTCATGCAGCTTGTAAAGCTCGTCAGAAACGGCGAGACGGTTCGTATGAGCAAGCGCACAGGCAAGGCTATCCAGCTGGGTGATCTTCTTGACGAAGTGCCTGTAGATTCGGCTCGTTTCCTTTTTAATACGCGTGAAGCGAACACGCAGATGGACTTTGACCTTGATCTTGCTGTAACGCAGGATAATCAGAATCCTGTTTACTATGTTCAGTATGCTCACGCGCGTATTTGCAGCATAATCAAGGCTCTTGCGGCAGATGGGGTATCTGCGCGCGAATGCACGGCTGAGGAGCTCCAGCTTCTGACCAGACCGGAGGAGAAGGAGCTTATAGATCATCTGGCGGCGTATACTCAGGAGATCATTCTTTCGGCAAAGAGCTATGATCCGACGAAGATCACGAAGTACGTAACACAGCTTGCTTCACTCTTCCACAAGTTCTACAACGCCTGCCGGGTA
>CACYDO010000049.1 GCA_902773165.1 uncultured Ruminococcus sp.
ACAGGGCGACACGCAGCGAAACAGGGGGATAACCCTGCTGTTCACATAACTTATTCAAGTTCCAATCTGAGCAGTTTTCGTCCCTTATCCAGTCGGCTCAGCACCGTGCCCTTAGGGATTTTGAGAATTTCACTGATTTCCTTGGTGGTAAACTGTTCTGAATAGTAAAGGATAATCACCTGCCGGATTTTTAACGGCAATGCTTCCACCGCCGCACGCACCTCAACCTCCTCTGCCGAGGAGGTTAAAGCAGCTTGGATTTCTGTTAATTCAGTTATTCTTTTTCTTTGACGGAGCTGTTTGTTACAGGTATTGATCAGGATGCGCATAAGCCATGTACGGAAATATTCCTCGTGTTTTAATGTGCTCAGCTTTTCAAATGCCGTTAAAACTGCTGACTGTAAAGCGTCCTCGCAATCCTTTTCGTTGCGGAGCATGGACATGGCGACCTTACACATCATTTCCTCGTTTTCTAATACCAGCTTGGTGAACTGTTCTTTCGTCATACGCTCACCTCACCGATTCACTTGGAGCGGAACGACCGTGTCAACACTCTTGCGGACAACAGTCTGCGTTTTATCATCTATGACCGTTTCCGAGGAATCTATACTGAGCGCGAAATCATTCAGCTCGTCCTCATCCACAGTTATACCTACCGTATATATTTCTGTTCCGTTTTCAAGGTGCTTTTCCTGATATAATATACCGCCGGAATGTGTCATAAATTGACCGGTAAAGCTACCGTTTTTCACTTCCACTGTAGCCAGATAAAAATGCCGGTTGACTTCTTTTGATTCACTGTGTCCGAGCGTATTAACACCGTCTCCGTAATCAGTATCAGTCCGAACATACGGCGTTTTTAAGCTGCCGTCGCTGTTGAAATAACGAGCGTACCATTCTTCGTCATCCGGCGCTAACAGATTGTTTCTGTCCAATCCTTTGATACCGTCGTTCTCCTTGACGGATTTTACCGTTATCTCGCATTCACCATCTTTAAAACTATAAGCAGGCGACGGAGCGTCGACGATCTGCGCTACCCATGTAAAAGCTTCACCGAGTCGATATTTCCGCGTTTCCTCCATCATAGAAAAATCATAACCTGCATACAGCTCATCACTAAAGTCAATGGTTTGCGGTTCCAAATGCTCTTTCGCTTCTTCCTCAGGCTCCTGCAGCTCTAAGCCATCCATAATCTTCATCAATTCAGGAACATTATCGTAGTAACAATCGACAACAATCCCCCAATCCTCAAAATATTTCACAGCATAATGGTCCTGTTCGCCGTTATCCTCAAACTGTCTCGTCAGAAATACGGTTTTATGGCCGTTATAGTCCCTTTCAAAGCTGTCAACAATATAACGTGCTTCCTCGTTAAACGTTTCCGCCTGATACACATGGAAATGCACCCATATCTCATTGCCGTCTGTGTATTGGTAGTTTCCGTTTGGATTGTAAGATGTCACGCCCTCTGCGTTAAATATTTGTATATCATTGTCATCATTACCAATCAGTTGACAACAACCTTTTGGTAAATAAGTGGGATTAGGTTTTGCATAGGTTTTTGGTTTGGTTGAAGCTGTTGTTCCATCCTCTGCGACACGCATATCAATACCGTATTTACCGACAGGCTCGGTCAGCAAGCCGAACAAATGCGTTGCGTATGCAACGGTACCGAACGCCGCAAGTAAAGCGACCGCGGCAAACACAACCGCAAGCCGTGTTGCGGTTTTCCGTTTGCGGTATCTCTCAGTTGATACGCTGTCAAGATTTTGCAGGGCATGAACAATGCTTTCGTGCATTTCCGGGGTTGGCGCATAAAGCTTTTTAATTTCTTCCGCTTTCATTTTATCACTCCTTTTCTCGGAATCGACTGATTCATATATTAGATACTTTTAGGAGCCATTTGATTCATAATGATTTATAAATGTTTTATTATTACTTTTGATTATATGAAACTAATAAAATTTCGTCAAAAAATAATCACGCTGCTGCATTGAAGCACAAATTATTTTGGGCTATCTTTGATTTAACGTCGCAAATTTTGAACAGCTACGTTGTTCGATTGTTATTATACACTACGTGTATAATAAAAAAGGTGTCTGTTACAGGCAAATATGGATATAACCACCTCCGACCTGTCAAAACGGGCTGTTGCTCACGAATCGCGACAAAGGCTCAACGCCGCGCAAACAATCCGGTCGGGTACACACCTGTCTTTCCTCAACAAACCGCACACAGGGCGACACACGGCGACACACGGCGAAACAGGGCGTTTTTGGCTCGCAGTATCGTTTTTCACTATTATTTCTTGCTTTTGGTGAGCGCAAAAACGACCTTCAAATACCTCTCAAAACTGGCTGCTGCTCACAAATCGCGACAAACGTCCAACACCGCGCAAACAAATTGGTCGGGTACTTTCCCTACTTTCCTCAATAAATCGCACACAGGGCGATACACGGCGAAACAGGGCTCTAATCTCGCTGTTCACATGGACATGCCGTAATACTCATCCTCGTCAT
>CACYDO010000050.1 GCA_902773165.1 uncultured Ruminococcus sp.
ACTTATCAGCCGATACAACATAGATCGCCGGGAAGCTGTCGTTTGTAATGCTAACGCCGTCAAGTACAAGCTGAACCTTTGCCTCGTTGTCTGCCGTTACCTTGATCGTGCAGTTTTTAGCGCTGCCTGAGATGACGTAAACGCCCTCTTCGGTGATCTCGATCGTCTTGTTGTCCTCAACGGTGATCGACTTGGAATCGGAAAGATCAGCTGTCTGTAAAAGATCTCTGTTTGAGAACATATCGGAGGTATCGAGGATACCTGATGTGTTTACAACTGCGGCTGCCGCTGTTTGAGATGTCGTGACGTCGGAATTCACCTGAGAATTACTGCTGCTCTCAGAGCTTGCGTCGGCTTTGCTTGCGGAAGATGTGCTGCTCTGAGAAGAAGCCGTCTTGTCAGATGTTGACGAGGAGCCGGAGCTGCTCTTGCTGTCGGAATCCGCCGAAGAAGTCCCTGCGCTCGTATTGCTCTTGCTGCTTGTACCGGAGGAAGCTGCGGAAGAATTGCTCTTGCTGCCTGTACCGGAGGAAGCTGAAGAAGAATCGCTGCTGCCCGAATTTGTGGAAGACTTTGCGCTTGAACTGCTCTTGCTGCTCGAATCAGCAGAATCGGAAGATGATTTCCGGCTTGTACTGCTGTTACCGGAAGCTTCGGAGGTTTCATTTGAAGCGTTCTGCGCTTCGTCTACAGATTCATCTTCCGAATAAGCTGCTTCGCTGCTTTCGGTATCATATGCAAGGCTATCGGAAGCTGTGCTGCCGGCTGTTGTTTCCGGGGTGGAGAAGTTAACGTTAAAATTGCCGGATTCCGAGCAGCCTGCTGTTATCATACTAACCATAATTGCCGCTATAATAATTCTTGCTGTGATCTTTTTCATAATTGTCACTCCTTTGTTTGTTGTGACTTTATTATATTCCTGCATTTGGGAATCAATTAGGAAGCTGTTAGGAATCTATGTGGAAAATGTATGCATAAATTATTACGATGACGCTGCAAGGGGAAAAAATATAACCTTAATCCTGTATATGCGCAGTCTGATAGGGTAGGTTATGGTGGGATACGTAAGACCGTATATAAATGCGATTATTCTAATAACGTAATAATACTGTTTTCGCATAAAAAACGACACTCTTTAAGAGTGCCGAATTTGTTCCATTATCTCAATTTCACGATCAATTTTCGGTAAAATACCGATCTATCTTATTTTTTGCATTATCCAGCAGCGCATTTACATCAGCGCCGTAAATATCAAGACCCTCAGCCTTTATGCAGACGCATTCGTCTATGCCGTAAAAAGTTTTGGCAAGCGCTTTAATATAACCGAAGCCGTATTCTTCGGAAAAGATTTTTCCGCCTGCTGTGGTAAGATAAAACAGCTTTTTCGCTTTGCAAAGACTGATCGGAAGACCGTCATCTGTGTAGGCAAAGGTCAGACCGATTACATTTATCTGCTCAAAAAACTGCTTTAGTGCAGCAGGAAATGACAGATCCCAGAAAGGCGCTGCAATGACGATAATATCCGCCGCTGCAAACTGCTTTGCAGGTTCAAACATATTGTCGGAAAAATCCTTAGCTGCACAAGCGCTGTCACGCTTTCTGAGAAATGAAGAATCTGCTTTTGGAAATTCGGTTTCGCAAAGCTTGATTTTCGTGATATCGCCGTCAAGCTTACCCAGAAGATATTCCGCAAGCTGTGATGTTCGCGATTCGCTGCGTACTGTTGAATCAATATATAGTATATTCATGTAATGCACCTCTGTTTTTTGATAAAAACATTATACATCATTTTTAAAAAATACGCAATTCCAATTTTTTTTGAATAGAGGTGCTGCTCTATGCTTTCAAATATTTATTAATATAGTAATTGAGTAATGTAGTTCACGATCTGCGGTCGCCTGACTGTTAGAGACCACCTATTTTGGCATTTTCGAGGCACTGTATTTTGTCATGCAGAGTGAACGTATTTTGTCACTCAGTCGTTTTTAGCGTAATATGGGTAAAAACCATTGAGTAT
>CACYDO010000051.1 GCA_902773165.1 uncultured Ruminococcus sp.
CAAACCTTTTGTGGGGGCTTTCCGATCGCCCCCACGCCCCTTCGGAATCATCTCTCTAAGAGTAATTATCTATGTCGTCTACTATAAAAGTATAGGTAACGCAGTGAGAAGTTTTCAGGGTATGCGCCGGAGGATATATTTACGGGAGGTAATGTATGGCAGAATATGAAGAAGACAGCTCGTTTTCGTCGATGAAGCTGCCGTACAGTCCGGAAGCGGAGCAGTCGCTTTTGGGCGCGCTGCTTATCGACCCCGAGCGAATGCCGCGTATAGTTGAGCTTCTGCCTCAGCCGGATTATTTTTATCTTGAAATGCATAAGCTGATCTATCGGGTAATGCTTGACTTGTTTACGGCGAGCAAGGCGATAGATTTTGTCACCGTGATGGAAGCGCTCAGACGTGAAAAATCGTTTGACGAATCTACCGGAAAAACGTATCTGATAGATCTTGCCAATAATGCGATCACGCTTGAAAATATCGTCGATTACGCAAATTCGGTAAGAGAAGCTTACGATAAGCGCATGCTTATTCAGGCTTCGCAAAGAACAATTGAAGAAACGATGTCTGGTCTTGACAGATCCGATGTGCTGATAGATTCGGCGGAGCAGCGTATATTTGATATCCGTCAGGGGAAAAATGTTCAGGGACTTGTTCATATCTCCGAGGTTATTCAGGAAACGTACGACAGACTTGATATGCTCAATTCGGCTGAAAGCGAGGAGCTAAAGCCTATCTCCACAGGCATATCGACGCTGGATAATTATATCACAGGTCTGAATAAGTCAGACTTGATCCTTCTTGCTGCGCGTCCCGGTATGGGTAAAACGGCTTTTGCACTGAATATTGCCAGCCATGCCGCCGTAAAACAGCACAAGCGCGTTGCTTTTTTCTCGCTCGAAATGTCTAAGGAGCAGCTTTCCTCACGATTGCTGTCTTCACTTGGCGCTATTGAAAGCCAGAAAATCAAAACGGGAAAAATGTCCGATGACGAATGGAGCCGCCTTATTCCGGCAGGAGATATTCTTTCTCATTCGGAAATGTACCTGGACGATACCCCGAGCATCACTGTTCCTGCAATGAAGGCTAAGCTGCGCCGTCTTAAAGGTGTTCAGCTCGTTGTGATCGACTACCTGCAGCTTCTTCAAAGCGGACGCAGGATCGAAAACAGAGTGCAGGAGGTTTCCGATATCACAAGAAATTTAAAGATAATGGCTAAGGAGCTTAACGTTCCCGTCATTACGCTTTCGCAGCTTTCGCGTGAGAGCGAGAAGCGCGCAGACCACAGACCTCAGCTTTCAGATATGAGAGATTCAGGTTCGATCGAGCAGGACGCCGATATCGTGCTTTTCCTCTACCGTCCCGGCTATTACAACGATGGCGACAACAATAAAGACGACGCGGACGAAGACAAGGATTCCGGCGAATGTATTGTGGCGAAAAACCGTCACGGAGAAATGGGAATTGTTCCTCTGCATTGGTCGGGTGAGCTGATGCGCTTCACCGCAAGAGATACAATATGATAAAAGATTTTAAACAAAAGGTATTATGCGCCGCCGCGCAGTATAAAATGCTCGAAGGCGTAAATACCGTAACGGTTGCCCTTTCGGGCGGAGCAGACTCAATGAGCCTGCTTTATTTTCTTAAAACCAATGCAAAAGAACTCGGCATAACGGTAAATGCTGCCCATCTGAATCACTGCCTGCGAGGAGAAGAGGCTCTTCGCGACGAAAGCTTTGTAAAAGAGCAGTGTAAAAAAATAGGTGTAGAGTTGTTTGTACGCAGAGTTGATATTGCTTTACTTGCAAAGCAGCGAAGAATAGGACAGGAGGAATGCGGCAGATCAGAGCGCTATGCTTTTTTTGAGCAGCTTCGCCGAGAAAATCCCGGTTCTGTTACTGCAACTGCCCACACAGCTTCCGATAACGCAGAAACGCTGCTGCTCAACATCACGCGCGGCTGCGGTCTTTCGGGGCTTTGCGGAATTCCACCTGTAAGAGATGGGATAATCAGACCGCTTATTTCAGTCACGCGTTCGGAAATAGAGGAATATTGCCGCGAAAACGGGATACAATTTGTGACCGACAGCACGAATCTGCATGATAATTACAGCCGAAACAGAATAAGGCTGAACGTTGTTCCACAGCTTAAAGAGATAAATCCGTCCGCAGAAGCTGCAATAAACAGGCTTTCCGCGCTTGCGCGAAGCGACGCGGAGCTTATTTCAGATCTATGCGATAAGGAATTAAAACGATGTGAAGAAAACGGCGCATTGTCGGCAGAAAAGCTTATGCAGTGCGACAGTGGACTTTTACCTCATGTCCTGAGAAAATATATTGACAAATATCTCGATGTTATTCCCGAAAAAAAGCATCTTGACCTGATTTTTACGATGCTGAAAAAGGGGTCGGGCGCTGTGGAGCTTGAAAGAAATAAGTTTGTTGAGGTAAAAGGCGGTTTTCTTATTGCTTATGAGAAAAAAGGTGATTTCACAGAAAATGTACCAAAATTTACCGAAACTGCCCTTACTCCGGGAAAAAAGTATACGTATCTCGGAAAATATGTAATAATTTCAGAAAAAAAACGGTTAAATTTGGAAGATAAGCGGAAAATTAACAAAAAATTATTAATTAACGCGATCTCTTGTGGTATAATATCATGTGATACGATTATCAGAACTCGGCAAAGCGGCGACAGGTTTTCTCCATATGGCAGAGATTGTACAAAAACTGTGAAAAAGCTTTTTACCGAGATGAAAATACCGATCTCCGAGCGCGATACAAGACTGCTTATTGCAAATGGCAGCAAGGTGCTTTGGATAGAGGGAATAGGTATATCGCAGGACGCGGCTGTCAGAAATGACAGTGAAGCATTTTACGAGATCACAACGGGGTGTGATGATAATGATGAAGGGTGTTCAAAAGATTCTGATCGATGAAAAACAGATCGACGCCGACGTTGAAAGGCTTGCAGCTCAGATCAATCTTGACTACGAGGGCAAGGATCTTCTTCTTGTGGGTCTTCTCAAAGGCAGCTTTGTTTTCCTCAGCGATCTTATGAAAAAGATAACGCTGCCGTGCAGCGTAGATTTTATGGTAGTTTCAAGCTACGGTGCCGCTACAGTTTCAAGCGGCAAGGTCAATATGAAAAAGGATCTCAGTGAGGATATACGCGGCAAGGACGTTCTTATAGTCGAAGATATCATAGACAGCGGAATAACTCTTAATGCAGTTATGGATATCTTAAAGGGCAGGGAGCCTGCTTCTTTAAAGCTTTGTTCGCTTCTCAGCAAGCCCTCGCGCCGTGTTCAGGAAGTGCAGATAGACTACCTCGGCAGAGAAATACCCGATGAATTTGTTATCGGCTACGGTCTTGATTATAACGAAAAATACAGGAATCTGCCTTATATAGGCATTATAGATCCCGATTACATATGATCGAAAGATCAGCATATAAATGCATAAACATAAATAAGAGGAGTGAGTGTTTACTTGGATAATA
>CACYDO010000052.1 GCA_902773165.1 uncultured Ruminococcus sp.
ACAACTTTAAAGGAATGTTTATCATAATTAAGATAGCTCTCCGCATTAGCGACAGTATGACGGATATTGTCCGAAATACCAAGGTCGGTTTACGCCTTACCGTCCTTTCGGCAGATACGCCTTTCAGCACCGTCCACCGCTTTGCGAAAGCCCTTGACGATGTTACTTATAGCATCTGCGCCTCTATCATAATTGCATTAAATTCATAATAGCATTAAACGCAGCTTATGTCAATAGTTTTTTATTATTTTTTCTCTTAATTTTTATATTATTACAATAAATCTCTATTGGTTACATTACAATGAGCAAACTCTGCACGGGAAATTACAACTATTTCCGATTTACCACTTGAAATTACACTGGATATATGATAAAATAATACAGTTAATGCGGTACTGCTGCCGCATAGCCGTATAATCATGAAAGGAATGATAAAGAATGTCGGGACATTCTAAATGGAGCACCATTAAAAATAAAAAAGCCAAGAACGACGGTGCAAGAGCGAAGATATTCACAAAGATCGGCAGAGAGCTGATCGTTGCCATTAAGGAAGGCGGCAGCGCCGACCCGAACGTAAACTCACGTTTGCGCGATACCATCGCGAAGGCAAAGGCGAACAACGTGCCTAACGACAACATTGAGCGTATCATCAAGAAGGCTGCAAGCGGCAATGACGCTTCAAAATACGAAGCTATCACTTACGAGGGCTACGGTCCGGGAGGAATCGCAGTTATCGTTGAAGCGCTTACCGACAACCGCAACAGAACGGCAGGCGACGTTCGCCATGCATTTGACAAATTCGGCGGAAATCTCGGAACACAGGGCTGCGTATCCTTCATGTTTGAGAAGAAGGGCGTTCTCATCACTGAGAGCGAAGACCTTGACGAAGAAAGGGTAATGGACGACGCACTTGAAAGCGGCGCTTCCGACTTCAAGGCAGAGGACGATGTTTTTGAGATCTACACAGAGCCGGAGGATTTCGGTACTGTAAACGAAGCTCTCTCCGCTTTGGGCTACAAGTTCATCGAAGCAGAAGTCGAGATGGTTCCTTCAAACTACACAAAGCTTGAAGACGAGGAGCAGGTCGAGAAAATGCAGAAGCTTCTTGACTTCCTTGAGGAAAACGACGACGTACAGAACGTATGGCATAACTGGGAGTACGACGCTCCTGAAGAGGACGATTAAATTTACATACAGCACCGCCGGAACCAGCATTTCCGGCGGCCTTTTTTACGCAAATTCAACTTGATATTTCTGGGGCTCTTTCTTTTCCGGCTCGTTCTCTGCATTGTTCTGCGCTATATCATTTAAATTTCTATCACGGTAACAAAATTCATTTATCATAGAGGATACAAATGCAAGAGCCGATGTGAGAAATTCCACATCGGCTCGTGTTGTTGTTATATTTAATACGGTTTATCAGTTATTTCTTCTGAAATTACGTCTGTCACCGCGTCTGTCGTTTCTGGGTCTTCTCTGCTGATCGGAGATATCGTTTTCGGGTGTAAGACCCTCAACCTCGATCAAAGCGTCTCTTCTGGAGAGATTGAGTCTGCCCTTGTCGTCAATTTCAAGCACCTTAACGATGATCGTATCGCCTTCGGAAACAACGTCTGTTACCTGCTCTGTACGCTTAACGTCAAGTCTGGAGATATGGCAAAGACCTTCCATACCGGGAGCGATCTCAACGAATGCGCCAAAGTCCATGATACGAGTAACTCTTCCATAAAATACAGCGCCGATCTCCGGACCGTTTGCGATAAGCTCGATAGCAGCAAGAGCCGCCTTGCACTTATCTGTATCCATGCCGGAAACGAATACATTGCCGACCTCGCCGTTCTCCTCGATATCGACCTTGACCTCGAACTGAGCCTGAATCTCCTTGATAACCTTGCCGCTCTTACCGATAACCTCACTGATCTTATCGGACGGAATAGTTGTTGTAAACATCTTCGGAGCATAAGGAGAAAGCTCTTTTCTCGGCTCGGGGATAGCTTTAAGCATTACCTCGTCGAGGATATAATTTCTCGCGATATGAGTTTTATAAAGAGCCTCCTTGACCATATCGGGTGTAAGACCGCTGATCTTAAGATCCATCTGGATAGCTGTGATACCGTCCTTTGTTCCTGCTACCTTAAAGTCCATATCGCCGAAGAAATCTTCAAGGCCCTGGATATCGACCATAGTCATCCAGCGCTCGCCTTCTGTGATAAGACCGCAGGAGATACCTGCAACG
>CACYDO010000053.1 GCA_902773165.1 uncultured Ruminococcus sp.
AAAACGAAAATGAAGCCGAGGCATGCTTCAAAACGGAAGAGCTATGCCGGACTGATCGCTTTTCTTGTTGTGCTTGTTGTTATTGTCGGAGCATACGGCGTTGCAGGCTTCTTTTTCTCACAGCATTTTCTTCCGGGAACTACGCTGAATAATTCCGATGTCTCCATGATGACTCTTTCACAGGCAAGAGATACTCTTGTGAATTCGTCCAAGCAGTACAGACTTACACTTGTGGAGCAGGACTTTAAGCGTGAGGTCATTGCAGGAGACGACGTAGGACTTATCGCGCATGTTTCCGACGGATTTGACAAAATGCTTGATGTGCAGTCGGGCTTTGCGTGGGCAGTGAATATTTTTAAGGATCAGACATATACTCTCGAAGAGGGAACTATAACATACGAATATGACGATGATATGCTTGGTGATATCATTGATAAGCTCGAATGCGTTGATCCTCAGTACCCCATAAAGGTAAAGGACGCAGAGATCGTTCTGCTAGACGGTAAATTTACGATCGTTCCCGAAAGCGTTGGAAATATCGCTCATAAGGACGAGCTGACAGAGAAGATAAAGAACGCAATAATCGCTCAGGAAAGTACGCTTGACCTGGAAAAAGAAGGTCTTTACGATATGCCGAATGTCTATGCCGATGATCCCGAGCTTATAGCTAAGCAGGCTCTTTATGAGGAGCTTAACGATGTGGTTATAACTCTGAAATTCGGTAAGAAGGACGTTGTTATCGACGCAAATGTATTCTCCAACTGGATCACTGCTACCAAAAAATCCAACGACACCTACGCGCTCAGCGTAAAGGACGATAAGCTCAAGGAGTACGTAAAGAAGCTTGCTGAAACTTACGATACATACGATAAAACAAAGATATTTAACTCTCATTCTGGTAACGTCGTTGAGATAACAACAGGTGACTACGGCTGGAAGCTCGATCAGGAAGCAGCTGTAAAGAAGCTGAAGGAGCTTATTCTTGCTAAGAAAACGGTCACTGTAGATCTGACAGGCGGCGGAGAAAAAAGCGTTGAATGGTGGGACAGAATGGCAGTCGGCTATGACGCCGAGGGCAAGGACGACTACGGTACAACGTACGCCGAGGTAAGTATCGCCGAACAGCATATGTGGATGTATCAGGACGGTGTGGTCGTTCTGGAGACAGACGTAGTAACTGGTAACCCCAATCTCGGAAACGATACGCCTCAGGGTGCGTTCCGTATCAGATATCATCAGGCTAACGCGATCCTCAGAGGACCCGGTTATGCAACTCCTGTTGCGTATTGGATGGTTTTTGCCGATGACGTTGGTTTCCACGACGCAACATGGCAGCCGTACTTTGGCGGATCTCTCTATCTTTCTAACGGCTCTCACGGCTGCGTTAATATGCCGCTTGATAAGGCAGGACAGCTTTTTGAGCTTGTTTATGACGGAATGCCGGTATTTGTTTACTGATAAATTGGTGAAAATTGAGCAATATTTCTTTTGCAGCGGTGTAAACGTTGTACAAAAATTAATCTTGCTATTTGAGCGCAAAAGTGGTAAAATAAATAATGTAAAATAATTCAAGATGGGAGTGGGTTTTGAACAGACCCGCTCCTTTGTATTTGTATGGAGGGAATCTGATATATGGCTAAGAAAAAAGGCGGAAATACGGCGGAAGCCGTAACGCAGCTCGTTAAGCCCTATGTCGAGGAGCTTGGACTAAAGCTCTGGGACGTTCGTCTTGTTAAAGAGGGAGCTTCGCTGTATCTGCGGGTTTTCATAGATAAAGACGACGGCGTTTCTATTGATGACTGCGAAGCTGTCAGCAGAGCGATAGACGCTCCGCTCGACGAGCTTGACCCGGTAGACGGAGAATACTGCCTTGAGGTGTGTTCTCCCGGAATCGAGCGCGAGCTTGTTAAGGACGAGCATTTCGAGCAGTTTTTAGGCGCAGACGTTATGATAAAAATGATAAGACCTATCGAGGGCATAGGCAGAGAATTCTGCGGAAAGCTTAAAGCTTATAACAAACCAAATATCACAATTGAGGATCACAGCGGCGAAAATGAAGTGACATTTGCAAAGAAAGACGCCGTATACGTGAAGCTTGATGATTTTGATTAATTTGCGAAAGGACAGATTTACAAAATGGCTAAGAAAAAGATCGCAGACAGGCAGGACGACGTTAAGGAAATGTTTGCTGCAATGCAGGAGATCGAAAAGATAAAGGGTATTCCGGTTGACGTACTTCTTGAAAATATCCAGCGTTCTATTGAAAAAGCTTGCAAGAGCTATTACAACAATGAGGACGTTGTATTTCACGTTGACGCTGAGGCAGGCGTATTCGAGGCGTTTATCAGGAAAACGGTAGTAGACGATGTTACCGACCCGAACAGAGAAATTGATATTAATGAAGCTCGTGAATACGATGTGCGCGCAGGTATCGGTGAAAAGGTAAGAGTTCCTATAGATACAAAGAAGCTTGGAAGAATCTCCGTTCAGAATGCAAGAAGCGTTATCCGTCAGGGTATTCGCGATAAGGAAAGAGAGATCACTCTCGACGAATTCAGAGAGAAGAGCAGAGAGATCGTTACGGCTCTCGTTGAAAATATCGACCCGGAAACGGGAAACGCCACTATCCGCATAGGCAGATCTATCGCAACTCTGCCGAAGTCCGAGCAGGTAGGTATCAGCGACCTTAAGGAAGGCGATTCCGTTAAGGTATATATCGCAGAGGTTCGCGAGAACGATCCTACAAAGAAAAAGAGCAGAGGTCCGAGAGCGGTTATTTCGCGTACAAGCGTGGATTTCGTAAAGAGACTTTTCGAGCTTGAAGTTCCCGAGATCAGCGACGGTACTGTTGAGATCAAGGCGGTTGCAAGAGAAGCAGGCTCCAGAACGAAAATAGCGGTTATCAGCCATAATCCCAATGTAGACTGCGTAGGCGCATGCATAGGTACAAGAGGTATCCGTGTTGCGCGTATCGTTGATGAATTGGGCGGAGAAAAGATAGATATAATAGAGTATAAGGAAGATAAAGCCGAATTTATCGCAGCGGCTCTTTCGCCTGCAAACGTTGTCAGTGTGGTATTTAACGGCATTGTTCAGGAAAACGACGAGACAGACGGCAGAGATCAGAAGGAAGGCAAGGAAGAGTGGCGCGTTACCGTACCGGACAGCCAGCTTTCACTTGCTATCGGCAACAGAGGTCAGAATGCAAGACTTGCGGCAAGGCTTACAGGCTGTAAGATAGATATCCGCCCCGAAAGCGGTAATTACGGCAGCGACGAAGATGAAGCCGAAGAGGATATTATCGCCCCGGATACAGATACGGCTGACTTGAACGCAGAGGAAACAGCGGCAGATATAATTGCTGAGGATAACGACAACGATTCCGAGCAGATCGTTGAGCTTGATGAGGACGGCGCTGCACCGCAGGAAACGGACGGGGCAGAGGAAATCCCGGAAGAATAATTTTTCACGAAAGGCGGAAAGACCTTGATAAAGAAAAAAGTGCCTTTGAGAAAGTGCAGCGGCTGCGGCGAGATGAAACC
>CACYDO010000054.1 GCA_902773165.1 uncultured Ruminococcus sp.
CGGAACCTAAGACCGTCATATCCTCTTGACGACGATTATCTGGTCAATAGTCACGCCAAACATATCCGCAATTATTATCATGTTGTCTATCGTGGGAACTGCGTCTCCGCGCATCCACTTGAAGATCGCCTGCGGAGTGTTGAACCCGCATCTCGCCTGAACGTCGGCGACTCTGAACCCCTTTGCACGCATTATCGTTTTTATGTTAGCACCTGTCGCGGCAACATCTATGACCGGCATTGAAAACATCTCCTTTCGCATAATATCCCCTGTATACGCAAATAAAAACACCGTCTGTACGTTCGCATACAGACGGTGTTGATTTTTCAGAGATATTGCAAAAAGGCTATCCCGAAATTTCTGCGCCGAAAAATACGGCACGTTCACCATTATCTGTATGCAGCACGAACAGAGTCTCTTCGCTTTCAAGTGAGAGGCTCTGTAATTCGCTGTTATACAGATACGACGACATAGTCACAGTGAACTTGTTCATTTCGGTCAATTCCTTTCATAAGATTTCGCGGCTTGCGCCTTATATTCCGATAATATTATAGCACACTTATATAAAAAAGTCAAGTAAACCGTGAGTATATTCACGAATAAAATTCAGCCCCGTTTGAACGTGCGGCAAAAACAAAACCGGCAGCCTCCGAAGAAGCTGCCGGGATCTTTGTTAGTTTTGAACTGACCGGATATCAGATCATGAGATCTTTACAGTGAAGGATCTGCTCTTTATGTTGCTGGTATCCCAGCTGCCGTTAACCTTAGCGCAAACTACTACCTGATACTTACCGGACTTAATGCCCTTAGGCGAAGTGTAGTTAGTAACATTGCCGCTTACCTGAGCCTTTACTCTCCACTTGCCATTCTGATAGCAAGCGATGCCGTAAGCCTGAGCACCATCAACAGCTGTCCACTTCAGTTTGAACTGCTTGCCCTGCACTTCACTAGAAACAACAGGATACTGTTTTGCGGGAGTGTCTCCGCCGCCGTTGGTCTTGCCCCACAGCTCCTGAGGAACGAGGGATACAACAGCGTTGAATGCTTCCTTGGGCTGACCGTTGGAATTGAACATAAGCGGTCTGTCGGAGCTTCTCCAGCTTGCGCCGTCGTTGAGACCCCACCAAGTAAGACAGGTTACTGCCTTGCAGTTGAGAATATTAGAAACGATGCCCTTGTAGTAATTAGCAAAAGCGCTGTCGCTTGCGTTCTGGGTCATAACGTCAAGTTCGGTAACCTGGATCTCAAGACCGTCGATGGAAGAGAACAGGTCGAGAGCGTTCTTGTATCTGTTAGCGTCGGGATAGCTTGTTCCGAGGTGGGACTGCATACCGATGCCGTCGAGGTTGCCTGCTTCGTGTACTTTCTTGGCGAAGTTGTAGATAGAAGTTACCTTGCCGTCGTTGTACTCGTTGAAGTCGTTATAGAACAGCTTGCAGCCCTTGGGAGCGTACTTTTTCGCATAAGCGAACGCCTTCTGCATATAGCTGTCGTTGCCGTAGATAGTCATATAGGGCGACTGACCGTCCTGCTCGCTGAAGCCTGCCTGTCTGAGGTTGCCGTTGCTTACATCGAATGCCTCGTTTACTACGTCATAAGCATAGAGGTTGAGAGTAGGATATTTCTCTTTCAGCATGGCGAAGGTGTTCTTGATGAAGTTCTCCATGCGCTGATCCATTACTTCCTGCGATACAACAGCGCCGTTGTCATCGAAGTTCTCACGAAAGAACCAGCGGGGAGTCTGGCTGTGCCAGATGAAAGTATGACCTCTTACCGCGAGATTGTTCGCAACTGCGAAATCAAGTATAGCCTTGGTATCGTCGGGAAGTCTTACCTGCGGATTTACGTTGTTGCCGTAAGCCTTACTTGCAGCCTGATCGAGTATCCACTGGGGTTTCAGCTCGTTTTCGGGAGTGATGCTGTTGAAGTGCTTCTTTATGAAGTCGGCGTTGCTGCGGATAACGTTGCCGTTTACGCAGGTACCCGTCTTGAAGTAGCTGGAGAATACGTTCTTGAGAGCAGCGTCTGTTGTGTCGGGGTTGGTCTGTCCGCCGCCGCTGCTGCTGCCGCCCGCGACTGTTCCCTTACCGGTAGTAACGGACGAAGCCTTGCCGGACTTGGAGCCTGCCGCATTGTCTATGTAGAAATCGGTAAGGCTGTCAGGGGATTCCACATAGAGAATGAGCTTTGAAGCATCGGAGGGGATAGTGTACGCGGTATTTTCGAGCTTTGTCCATACGCCGCTGCTTGCGGTCGCGGAAGCAACTTCCTTATACTGATCCTTTCCGGAAGAATCTGTATACTGGAGAGTGAGCTTCATAGTCGCAGCCGAGCCGCTCTTCTGGAGAACGCCTGTGCTGAAGCTGTAAGTACTGCCGGGAACGAATGTGGAGCTGTCAAGGCTGATAGCCGCGCCGTTCCATTCTGCCGTTCTGCCGCTTACGAACAGCGAGGATTTGCCGCCGTAATAGTTCTTGGTATCGAGAGCAACGCTTGCCGCGCCTCTGCCCGTCCATTTGTCGGTACCGGATTCAAAAGTGCCGGTGAAGTAATCGCCGTTTGAATCGGGTGCGGGCGGATTATCGGGAGTATAAGGATCGGGATCGGGAGTGGGAGTGGTCTTGCCTTCCTTAAGGGTGAGCTTTACGTTAGCCTGACCGTCGGATTCCCAGCCTTCAACGTTGAATGCGCACTCGTAGAAGTTGCCCATCCTCATGCCGAACTTTTCCCAAGCCTTGAAATGCTCGGAAATGCTGATAGTACCCTTGGTTCTTGTGTTCTGACGAACGCTTATATACTGCGTAAAGTCCTTGTTTCCTTCGATAGTGTAGGAATTTCTTGCGCTTGTATAAACCTTGTAATCGCTGCCGTCGATATATACGGTACCCTTGTACTGAGCGGTCGGATCCTGACCGGGCTGCCAGTTCTTCCAGTCCTCGATGATGTAATACTCAACGAGCGGATTCTGCGCCCAGCCGTAAATGCAGATACGCGAGTTACCGGAGGAACCTGCCGACCAGTCGCAGTCGAAATCGCAGGTGAAGCCCTCGTAATCCTTCCAGGTCTTGGGGTTGTTGAGGTCATAGAAAAGACCGCGGCGAGCGAGGAAGTTTCCTCTCGAATTGTTGGGGCCGCACTTCCATGTGGTGCTGAAACCGCCGTCATTGTCGTTAAGGGTCATTGTGGACGAATTGGGGGTGTCTGCCTGCCAGATCTCGTGGTGATAGCCGTTGTACCAGCCAACGTCGCGAGTACTCTGGGGGCTTGTCGTGAGCACCTTAGCAGCATACACGTTCAGATCGCGGATAACGAAGGACGATACGGGCGAAACTGCTATCATACCGGCGGCAAGAACGCTTATCACGCGCTTGGAGACTAATTTCTTCATAGGCTTGTTCCTCACTTTCCTGAAATTAGAAGTTAAAACATCATACGGCTCAACCGCAGAATATTGCCGAAAAACCGTTGTTTTCGGGGTCACGCTCAGTTCCGCGGTTTTATAAATATTTTGTAATTTATATATATATTATATTTTTCAAACGATTAAATCAAATCAATTATTGCGAACTATCCGCCAATAATAACCAAAACTTGCGGTCTTGAAATTTTGCAGCGTTTTGAACACCTTTCTTAAAAAAAATTCCAACATTCTGTTATATTCTATTCGGATTTTACAGATGACTTTGATTATACAACGAAAATTATGATGTTTCGAACGTTTACGCAGATCACAGCCGCCTTACTGTATGGATTTTTCGGAAAACACAGGCAAATAAAGGAACAATATGACATATATGTAATAGATTTCTTCGGAAACCAGACATTAGAGGCTAGAGGCTAGAAGATCGAAATTATCACTTTCCATTGATTTTACAAACAAAGTGAGATTCACGAACCTCTAGTTTCCGAGGAAGTCTAGTATATGAGCAATAGAAGACCTCCTATTTCCGCCGCTTGTTGTTGAAATCGCCATTTACCGCCCGAAGATTGCCAAAATGCCATAATATAACAAAAAAGACGCTTCTCTCATAAGAGCAGCGTCTTTTTTGCTTCGGTAGAGGAAATATTATCTATTCTTGTTATTTATTCTCACATTGTGCGGCTGATGAATACGAAGTGGGGCCCATAGCTGTCATTCCATACAATGCCGGTGTTGGTGAGCCTTACCTGACCTTTGTGATCGTTGCTTACGAATTTTGCGGATTTAACGGAATTATCGGCGTTGTAAACGAGATCGTCCTGCTGACCGCCTGTGTAAGAAACCTTGCCATTTTCGAGTTTGCCGGAAAAGCTGTATGTATGATAGCAGGTTC
>CACYDO010000055.1 GCA_902773165.1 uncultured Ruminococcus sp.
CTTTTGAATGCAAATTTAACCAATTGTTTATTCCTTGCGGCGTGTCGCCGCTGACTGTTCCGATTGTGCATTATTGCAGAGGAAATTGGTCTCCGTGTTTTGAAATTAATTAATGCGGCAATTCTTTATGGATAATTTATTTTTGCTTCCGAGGGGTGCAGTGACCGGAATGCACCCTGCAATCTGTTTTGAAAAAACTATTTTTAATGCTCGGAAAAATTATTGCTTAACTAAGGCAACTCAATAGAATATTCCAATGACGTTTACTATGAATATATATTTGTGCAGATCGAGTTTGGTTTCGGATAAGAGGTAAGAATATGAGATCGTATTCCGAAGTAGAAAAAATGCTTGATAAGATCGTTGACGATACGCCGCAGGAGCTTTACAGGGAGCTTTCAGGCGGAGTTATCCTCTCGGAAGGCTTCAAGCTTCATTCGGGCAGCCTTCCTCGGAATCCGCTGTTCGTTCTGGGAGAGTATCACCACGATATGACAGGGCGGTATATCGTCATTTATTTTGGTTCGTTCAATATCGTTTACGGTCATCTTCCCGACGCGGAGTTTTATGAGAAGCTTCGCCACACCTTTGCTCACGAAATGCGTCATCATATGGAGCAGCTTTCCGGTATAAGAGATCTTGACCGATTTGATGAGGAACGGTACAGAAGGTATATTTCCGGGGAGGATATTGCAGGATTTCATGAGCCGGAGATACTATCGTAATGATAACAGAATTTTATGGAGAGTTGTCCGGAAAAATAGTGGAATTGATATTTTTTACTAAGTTTTCGTTCGTATATTGACTTTTTCGCGAAATTGTATTATTATCAGTAATGAAGAATTTTATGGTAAGTGTGGCTAATGCCGCACTTACCCGATTTTTCGCTAAAAATAAGGGAAAAGTATTATTGCATTTGGTTTTCAACGAAAAGAAAAGTGATGAGTTTATGACCGGGATCAGCCGCAAATGAGCTGCTTCGTGGTCGATCATAAGATCATTATCGGATAATGATAGGACGAACGCAGCGAGCGTTTCCGATTGGAGTGTGCCATATTGGATAAATTTGTAATAAACGGAGGACATAAGCTGTACGGCACTGTGAATATCAGCGGCGCGAAGAATGCAGCCGTTGCGATCATTCCTGCCGTTGTGCTTTGTGATGAGCCGTGTATTGTGGAAAACCTGCCTAAGATCAGGGACGTTAACATTATTCTCGAAATATTAAAAACGATGGGCGCAAAGGTAACGAGAATTGCCGGCGACAGCGCCAGAGTGAAGATAGACCCGCGCGGCATAAAAAGCAGCCGCGTTACCTGCGAAAGACTTGTCGGCGATATGAGAGCATCTTATTACCTTCTCGGCGCTCTTCTCGGAAAATTCGGTAGCGCCGTTGTTCCTGCTTCGGGCGGCTGCAGTTTCTGCGACAGACCTATCGACCTGCATATCAAGGCGTTCAGACTTCTCGGTGCGAAATGTAACCTTCTGCCGGATAGGGTAGAGCTTACAAGCGAGAATTTGCAGGGCAGAAATATTGACTTTGACGTTGTTTCCGTAGGCGCTACGATGAACGCTATGCTTGCTGCTGTCAGAGCTCCCGGAAAAACCGTTATTGCGCGCGCTGCTAAAGAACCGCATATCGTTGATCTTGCGAATTTCCTTAACTCGATGGGCGCTAACGTAAGGGGTGCAGGTACGGACGTTATCAAGATCAAGGGAGTAGAAAAGCTCCACGGCTGCACATACTCCATTATTCCCGATCAGATCGAAGCCGGTACGTATATGACGGCGGTTGCTGCCGCAGGCGGTGACGTTAAAATAAAAGGCGTTATCCCCGAGCATCTGGAGTCGATAACAACGAAGCTCAGAGATACAGGCGCGACAGTCGAGGAGTTCGACGAAATGGTTCGCGTGATAAGAGAGGAGCCGCTTTACGGCTGCAATGTAAAAACTTCTCCTCACCCCGGTTTCCCGACCGATATGCAGCCGCAGTTTGTTGCACTTCTTTCGGCTGCTGAGGGCAAGAGTAAGGTCATTGAAGCCGTTTGGGAAACTCGCTTCTCCTACGTTCCGCAGCTGCGCAAAATGGGCGCAGATATCATTATAGAAAACGGAAACACCGTTCACGTTGACGGCACTGACCGTCTTCATGGCGCTAAGGTAAGAGCGCTTGACCTGCGTGCAGGCGCGGCAATGATCGTTGCGGCTCTCGGTGCTGAGGGCACAACGGAAATATCCGATATCCGATATATCGAAAGAGGTTACGAAAAGGTGATCGAAAAGCTCACTGCTCTTGGTGCGGATATCAGAAGAGTAACGTATGTAGAATCGCAGGAAGACGTTGACTTGTGATTGTATAAGGGAATATTTTTGAAAGAGTCCGCCGTAGTTGTCTGCGGCGGAAGTTTTTTATAAAAGGGGTATTGTTTGTTATGGCGAAGGTAGTTCCACTTTTCAGCGGAAGCTCTGGCAACTGTTGGTATGTTTCAAACGGAGGCAGCGGCATTCTGATTGACGCAGGGCGCAGCGCAAAGCAGATAACCTGTGCGCTTGAAGATAACGGAATAAGTATTGGCTCGATCGAAGCGATATTCGTTACGCATGAGCATTCCGATCACGTAAAGGGACTGCGCGTTTTTGCCAATAGGCATAAGCTGCCCGTTTATATGAGTCAGGGTACGATGAACGCGCTGTACGCAGGTAATTACGCCGACGAAAAAACGCGCTGCTTCGTTATAGGAAACGAAGGGGTAGACCTGTCTTCAATGCACGTAGACAGATTCCCTATATCGCACGATTGCGCAGAGGGGATAGGATTCAGAGTTGATATGGGAGGCAAAGCGTATGCGCTCGCTACCGACCTCGGATATATCTCCGATGAAGTAGAAAAAGCACTGACAGGCTGCGACGTCGTAACGATAGAATCTAATCACGATGTGAATATGCTGCGTATGGGGCCGTATCCCTACATACTTAAAAGACGCATTATGTCCGATAAGGGTCATTTGTCAAACGAAGCATGCTCGGGGCTTTTGCCTGAGCTTGTAAGAAGAGGCACGAAGCGGTTTATTCTCGCTCACCTGAGCCGCGAAAACAATATGCCGGAGATTGCTTACCGCGAATCGCTCAACGAGCTTAACGCGAACAACATGGAGCTGATGAGCGATTTTACGCTCAACGTTGCCCCCGATGCCCCCGACGGAACGGCGGTGATATTCTGATATGCTGAGAGTAAATATTATCTGCATAGGCAAGCTGAAGGAAAAATATTTAAAGGACGCCGTTTCGGAATACTCAAAGCGCTTGCAGGCGTTCTGCAAATTTTCCGTGATCGAGCTGGACGAGGAGAAAACGAACTCCGACCCGAACGCAGCAATAATAAGCTCGATACTTGACGCCGAGGGGAAGAGGATACTCTCAAAAATCGACCGCAGCGATCTCGTTATAGCCATGTGCATAGAGGAAAAACAGCTTTCGTCGGAGAAGCTTGCGCGGTACATATCCGACTGCACCGTAAACGGAACAAGCACGATAGACGTAGTTATCGGCGGCAGCTGGGGGCTGTCGGACGAAGTGAAGCGCCGCGCAGATATGCGGTTGTCGATGTCGGAAATGACGTTTCCCCATCAGCTTGCGAGGGTAATGGTCTGTGAGCAGATCTATCGGGCGTTTTCGATAATTGCAGGGACGAAGTATCATAAATAAAGTAAAAAAGTCAAAGCAGACCCCGTCAACGGAAGTCTGCTCTTTTTTTTGCTATTCTTATGTCATCGCCAATAAATGTAAAATGAATATGCTCGCCGATAACGCGGGAAATCAGTCTGTCGGAGTATTCTCTTTGAAGCTCCGGTATGCTCAGATTAGTGTTGATTATCGTTGCCTTGTCACGCGCAAGCCGCGCGTTAAGTAAATTGTAAACCGCCGAGCGCGTAAACGCTTTGGAATATTCAGTTCCTAAATCGTCAAGTATGAGCAGGTCGCATTGCTCCAGTCTGTCAAGTACAGCTCCGTCACTATCGCGCGAGAACGTTTCCTTTTCGATCGCCGCAAGCAGATCGGGCGCAGAGCCGTATATCACGCCGAATCCGAGATCGGTCACGCGCCCGGCTATTGCAAGCGACAGATGAGTTTTTCCTAATCCCGTATTTCCCATCATTAAAATGGATTTGCTGGATCTGCTGAAATTTTCCGCGTAGTTCTTGCAGAATGAAAGTATTTTCTCCATTCTTCTGCGCGGTATGTTTCCGTTAGGATCGGGAGTGTTCTGATACCAGTCTAAGCTGAACGTCTCAAAACGAGAGTTGTCGAGCGAAAGCGGCGATCTTTCGTTTAGCTCGCTGTATGCAATGTCGCGCAGCAGCTTCTTCATGCACGTACACATGCGGCCGTCTATGTACCCTTTGTCGCGGCAGGCTGCACATAAATAACGCTCCTCAAGATCTTCGGGCGTGTAGCCGCGGCTTTGCAGAAGTGTTCTCATCTCCTGCTGAATTTTTAAATTTTCGTCGCGCAGCTTCATAAGCTCGGTCTTCGTATCGCCTCCTGCAAACACAGCGCGCGCCGCAGCAACGCCCGTGTGCGTGAGCTTTTGTTCAAGCTCTCGGACGGAAGGCAGTTCCTCGTAAATACGTGCGCGGCGGTTCTCTGCGTCAATGAACGCGCGGTGACGGCGGCGGCTCAGCTCGGAATTGGCTTTGTCGTAGATCTCTTTGCTATACCCCATTTATAATTCTCCTTTTGCGGTCATATCAGTCGTTGAACATCGACAGAGAGCTTAAGTCGTTCGGGTCAAAGGACGATCCGTGTCCGCTTTCGGGCGTGTTTGAGCCGGAGGTTCTCTTCTGCGCTCTGACCTGATCTAGTGTGCGTATGCCCGATTCGTACCAGTTATGCAGGATCGTATTGACGTAATTAGGGATATACTTACCCTTCGCGTTTACGCATATGTCGTAAGCTTCCTTTATCATTTCGTCGCTGAATTTCCATACGTTAAGCCAGCGCGTGTAATTTTCCTCTTCCTTGCGGCTTGCCTTGCGGTATTCAAGACCGAGAAGCGTCTGTATCCTGCGGTATGCTTCCTTGCTTTCTTCAAGCTGGCGTATTTTCTCGTCTGCCTGCTCTAACGTCAGTATTCCTTCCTTCGCCCAGCCTGCACCCATCGCTTCTATTTGGCGCATTCCCTTCTGATTTGACGCGCCGTATGTCAGCAGCATGAGTATTACCTCGCACGGAAGACCGTCGTTGTCGTGAAGCATGATAAGCCCGGCGTTTTCGTTCGGCGAAACGGGACGACCGAGAATATACTGCGCTTCGTTAAGCAGAGATTCAATTTCCTTATCCTCGCTGACGCGTTTTGCAACGTATATCGGGTCGGGGCGCAGCGGCCGCGCTATTACCGTATCGGACGGCTTGTCTGCTGATACCTGCGACGCAGCTTCCTTCGGAGATTCATTAGCAGATTCACGCACAGTATCATGCACAGCTTCATGCGGCTGCATGGCGGCGCTTACCTGTGCAGGTCGTTCGGGAATGAGCGCAGACTGTTCGTGCGCGGTGACGGGCTTGTTTTGTGCCGTGATGTTTGTGCTTTCCTCACGGTGAACTGGCGCGCGGTCTGCGGCAGGACGCATATGTCCGGCAGGCGGAGTTATTTCTCCGCTGTTAACTGCGATAACGCCGAAGGACGACCAGAATTCCACGCAGTCCTTTACGTCAAACTGATCCATGTTCAGAGCAGAAGCAATGTCGCGCGCGCTGAACTGTTCTCCGCTTCTGCGAAGTATGTAAAGCAGGACTTTAAGCTGCGCAGAGCCTGCTATTTTTAAATATTTATCCACAACGTCTGTCGGAACGGCAAAAATACTGCCCCAACAGCCGAGATTAACGGTGTAATCCATAAATAACTCCCCTAATTTTGTAAATGCCGAAAAAACAAGGCTTTTGGCTGTGATTTAATTATAACACATTTGCAGGAAAAGTTAAACACATCTTCAAGGAATATTTTTATTTTTCCGCGCATACATTTTTTATGGAACAAAAGTTAAAATGGGGTGTTGTAATGAAAATAAGCGAACGTGTA